>NZ_VWWH01000021.1:0-95770 GCF_011753045.1 Burkholderia sp. Ap-955 | reverse complement strand
CGGCCGCGCGCGCGAGCCGCACGCCGAGCGCGGCCGCGAGCGCCTTTTCGTCCGCCGACAGCCCGGCGGCTGCCGAGCGATCGTGCTGCGCGACGTGCGACGCGCCGTACGGCGTGCCGCCGGTGCGCGTCGTGGTGAGCGCGGATTCCGTGTACGGGATCCCGACGATCATCATTCCGTGATGGAGCAGCGGCAGCATCATCGACAGCAATGTCGATTCCTGGCCGCCGTGCAGGCTGCCCGTCGACGTGAACACGCTGGCCGGCTTGCCGGTCAGTGCGCCCGACAGCCATTGCGGTGTGGTGCCGTCGAGGAAATACTTGAGCGAGGCGGCCATGTTGCCGAACCGGGTCGGCGAGCCGAGCGCGAGGCCCGCGCATTCCTCGAGATCCCGCAGTTCCGCGTACGGCGGCCCGTCGGCGGGGATGTCGGGGGCGGTGGCTTCGCAGACGGCCGACACGGGCGGCACGGTGCGGATGCGGGCCTGCATGCCCGGCACGCTGTCGATGCCGTTCGCGATCGCGAGCGCGAGATCGCGCGTGGCGCCGTGGCGGCTGTAATAGAGGACGAGGATGTCTTTCATGGGCTACGGAGCCGCGTGCGGCCGCGCGCGTGCCCGGTGCAGTCGGCCCCTGCTGGAATCGAGCGGCTATTATAGGGGCTGAAGCCGTCGCGCAGCGCGGCGGCGGCGCGCCGTCGGGCGCGCGGCATCAAGAAGGAGAAGTCGTTTGCCGAAGTTGAGCGTCGATCTCGACACCATCAAGCGCCTCGCGCAGTTCGCGGCCCGGCGTAGCGCCGAGGATCGCATCCCGCAAGTGGCGGGCAGCCTGACGTTCACGACGATGCTGGCGCTCGTGCCGCTCGTGACGGTCGCGTTCGCGCTGTTCACCGCGTTCCCGATGTTCGCGTCGTTCCAGATCTCGCTGCAGGGGTTCCTCGCGGATCACCTGATGCCCGCGCAGTTCAACGTCCAGATCTTCAAGTACCTGAACCAGTTCGCGTCGAAGGCGAAGGGGCTGACGACGGCCGGCCTGATCGTGCTCGTCGTCACGTCGGTGATGACGATGATGACGATCGAGTCGGCCTTCAACCTGATCTGGCGGGTGCGCAAGCCGCGGCCGTTCGCGCAGCGCGTGCTCGCGTACTGGGCGCTGATCACGCTCGGCCCGCTGCTGTTCGGCGTGAGCCTGTCGATCTCGTCGTACCTGTTCACGCAGTCGCTGGCGTTTACCGGCGCCGCGCCGTCCACATCGATCGTCGAGTGGCTGCTCGCGCTCGTATCGTTGCCGTTGACGGTGCTCGCGTTCACGCTGCTGTACGTGTACCTGCCGAACTGCACGGTTGCATGGCGCGACGCGGTGATCGGCGGACTGTTCGCGGCCGTCGCGTTCGAGCTCGCGAAGCGCGGCTTCGGCTACTACGTTCGGCGCATTCCGACCTATACGGCCGTTTATGGCGCGTTCGCGGCGCTGCCCGTGTTCCTGTTATGGGTGTACCTGAGCTGGTTCATCGCGCTGCTCGGCGCGATGGTGGCTTCCGCGCTGCCGGCGATTCGCGTCGGCCAGTTTCACCGCATCCACTATCCGGGCAGCGACCTGCTCGACGCGCTGGAGATGCTCGCGCGGCTGGCCGAAGCGCGCACGGCCGGCAAGCGAGGCTATACGGCGATGCTGCTCGCGACCATGCTGCGCTGCGACATGGAAACCGCCCAGCGCCTGCTGACGACGATGGAGGAGCGGGAGTGGATTGCGCGGCTCGACGGCGGCGGCGAAACCACGCCGCGCTACATCCTGCTCGCGAATCCGGAGCAGCTGACGCTTGCGCAGCTGTTCGACGTGCTGGTGATCGACCGCACGGAACTCACTTACCAGCTGCAGCGGCGCCGCAGCCACGTCGACGGTGCGGCGCTGCTTGCGGTGTTGTCGAGCGACCGCTTCGACGTGTCGCTCGCGACGCTGATCGCCGCGCACCGGCTGGCCGGCGCACAGCCGGCGGGCGTCCCGGGACAGGCGCCAGGCGGCGTGTCCGATCCGCATGCACGTCCGCCGCGGCCCGCGTGAGCAGGGCGTTCGGCCGCGTTACAACGGGATCTTGCCCGTACAGATATCCTTGAACATCACCCAGTCGCCCATCAGGCTGTAGATCGGGTGCCGGAACGTGGCCGGGCGGTTCTTCTCGAAGAAGAAGTGTCCGACCCACGCGAACCCGTAGCCGCAGACGATGGCTGCAGGCAGCCACAGCCAGTCGCCGGTCGCGATCGCCATCGCGACACAGCCGATCACGCCGAGCGAGCCGATGAAGTGCAGCCGCCGCGACGTCCGGTTCTGGTGTTCATTCAGGTAATACGGGTAGAAATCGGCGAAGCTGGCGAATTGCTCCGAATGCGTATGCGCCATGGACGTCTCCTCCGGCCGCTGTTCATGGGGCCATTGTGCTGCCGGCAGTCCGCTTCCGCAAGCGGGGGCGGGCCGCCACGCGGGCCCGCGCTTTCCTTTTGACAGGCTTTCCGATACGATCGAAAGAGGTTTTGCATTCAAGCATGAGGGGACTACGATGCGCGTCAGCGATATTCTGAAAGTGAAGGGCAACACGCTGTTTACGGTGACGCCCGATAAGCCGCTGCGCGAAGCGGTCGATACGATGGCCGAACACGACATCGGTTCGCTCGTCGTGATGGAGTACGGCGATCTCGTCGGGATGCTGACGTTCCGCGAGATCATCCTGCGCCTGCACGTGAACGGCGGCGCGATCGGCGACGTGCAGGTGCGCAAGGTGATGGACGAGCCGCTCACGTGCACGCCGGAAACGGACGTCAACGAAGTGCGCCGGATGATGCTCGAGCGCCATGCGCGCTACATGCCGGTGCTCGACAAGAAGGTGCTGATGGGTGTCATTTCGTTCTACGACGTCGCGAAGACGGTCGTCGAGGCGCAGAGCTTCGAGAACCGGATGCTGAAGGCATACATCCGCGACTGGCCGGAATCGGAAGCCGAAGCGCACAAGTCGTGAACCCCGCCGCGCCCGTCGCCGTCATGCGCGGGCGCCGCCACCCGGCACGCGGCGGCGCAGGTTTGTCCTGCGCCGCCGTTTTTTCAATGACCACACGAGGCCCGCGCAGCGCTGCCCAGACGGCGCGCGCGTATTCCGCATGAGCGATCAAACGCAAGCCACTTCCAGGCGGCGTGACGAACGGCACGCGCACGCGTCGCAGTTCGACCTGCTGCGCGAGCGCCGTTTCGCGCCGTTCTTCACGACCCAGTTCCTCGGCGCGCTGAACGACAACGTCTTCAAGATCGGCTTTACGTCGCTCGTCACCTATCACACCGCGCGGTTCTCCGGCGTCGATGCGAAGACGGCGGCTTTCCTGATTTCCGCGATCTTCATCTTGCCGTTCGTGCTGTTCTCGGCGACGTCCGGCCAGATCGCCGACAAGTACGACAAGGCGACCCTCACGCGTTTCGTGAAGACCTTCGAGATCGTGCTGATGCTGGTCGGCGCGGCCGGCTTCGTCACGCACAGCGCGCCGCTGCTGTATCTGTGCACGTTCATGATGGGGATGCACTCGACGCTGTTCGGGCCCGTCAAGTATTCGTACCTGCCGCAGCATCTCGGCGAGCACGAGCTGGTCGGCGGCAACGGCCTCGTCGAGATGGGCACGTTCATCGCGATCCTGATCGGCACGATCATCGGCGGCGCGGCCGCGGGCATCGAGGGCAACGGCGAGCGCGTGCTTGCGGTGAGCGTCGTCGTCATCGCGCTCGCGGGGCGGTTCGTGGCGCAGCGCGTGCCGTCCACGCCGGCGCCGCAGCCCGATCTCGTGATCAACTGGAATCCGGTCAGCGAGACCTGGCGCAACCTCGGGCTCGCCCGGCAGAACCGAACCGTGTTCCTGAGCCTGCTCGGTATCTCGTGGCTGTGGTTCGTCGGCGCGACGTTCCTCACGTCGTTCTTCAATTTCGCGAAGGACGTGCTGTCCGCAAGCCCCGACGTCGTCACGATCCTGCTCGCGACGTTCTCGGTCGGCATCGGCCTCGGCTCGCTGCTGTGCGAACGGCTGTCGCAGCGGCGGGTCGAGATTGGCCTCGTGCCGCTCGGCTCGATCGGCATCAGCGTGTTCGCGATCGAGCTGTATTTCGCGAGCCATGCACTGCCGTCGCCCGGCCATCTGCTGTCGGTCGGCGAGTTCCTGGCCGGTGCGCGCCACTGGCGCATCCTGGCGGACCTGTTCCTGCTCGCGATGTTCGGCGGCTTCTACAGCGTGCCGCTGTACGCGCTGATCCAGAGCCGCAGCGCACCGACGCACCGTGCGCGGATCATCGCCGCGAACAACATCCTGAACGCGCTGTTCATGATCCTGTCGGCCGTGATGGCGATGGGGCTGACCAAGGCCGGCGTCGATATCCCGGGGCTGTTCCTCGTCACCGCGCTGCTGAACGTGATCGTCGCCGCGTATATCTATCTGCTCGTGCCCGAGTTCCTGCTGCGCTTCGTCGCATGGGTGCTCGTGCATACGTTCTACCGGATTCGCCTCGTGCACGCGGAGCGGATTCCGGCGGAAGGGGCGGCCGTGCTCGTGTGCAACCACGTCAGTTATGTCGATGCGCTGGTGCTGGCCGCCGCGAGCCCGCGCCCGATCCGTTTCGTGATGGACCACCGGATCTTCAAGACGCGCTTCGCGAGCTGGGTGTTCCGGCATGCGAAGGCGATCCCGATCGCGCCGCGCCACGAGGATCCCGCGATGCTCGCGCGTGCGTACGACGCATGCGAGGCCGCGCTGAAGGAAGGCGAACTCGTGTGCATCTTCCCGGAAGGCAAGCTGACGAAGACGGGCGACATCAACACGTTCCACCACGGCATCACGGAGATCCTGGGTCGCACGCCGGCGCCGGTGATCCCGATGGCGCTGCGCGGGCTGTGGGGCAGCTATTTTTCGCGGCATTCCGATGCGCGGATGCCGCGGCCCATCAAGCGCGGCGTAATGAGCCGGCTGACGCTGGCGGTCGGCGAGCCGATCCCGGCGTCGGTCGCGACGCCCGAAGCGCTTCAGGCGGCAGTCACCGAACTGCGCGGCGCGCGGAAGTAGGCGGGGCGGGCCCGGCGGCGTCGCCCCGGGCCGTAATGGCCGCCGTGAACGGGGCCCATTCGACCGGAACGGCGCGGGTCCGCAATCGTCGCCCCGGGCCGTTCCCGTGGCAAGCCGGTATGGTCCGGACGGTTCACACGGCCCGCGTGCCCGGGACGGCTGGCATAATAGCGGCTTACCTCTTTTCTCGACCGGCAAACGATCGACCTGCCTGCGGCCTGGGCAGCGCATCGGTTTGTCCATTTCTCTTTGGGCGGTTCCATCATGTCCGGCAATACCCTCGGCACGCTTTTCACTGTCACGACCTTCGGCGAATCGCACGGTCCCGCGATCGGCTGCGTGATCGACGGCTGCCCGCCGGGAATGGGGCTGACCGAAGCCGACATCCAGGTCGAACTCGATCGCCGCAAGCCCGGCACGTCGCGCCACGTGACGCAGCGGCAGGAGGCCGACGAGGTCGAGATCCTGTCGGGCGTGTTCGAAGGCGTGACGACCGGTACGCCGATCGCGCTGCTGATCCGCAACACCGACCAGCGCAGCAAGGACTACGGCAACATCGTCGAGACGTTCCGCCCCGGCCACGCCGACTACACCTACTGGCAGAAATACGGCATCCGCGATTACCGTGGCGGCGGCCGCTCGTCCGCACGGCTGACCGCGCCGATCGTCGGCGCGGGGGCGGTCGCGAAGAAGTGGCTGCGCGAGCGCTTCGGCGTCGAGGTGCGCGGCTACATGAGCGGCCTCGGCGAGATCGACGTGCCGTTCGTCGACTGGTCGCATGTGCACGAGAATCCGTTCTTCTCGCCGAATGCGGCTGTCGTGCCGGAGCTCGAGGCGTACATGGATGCGCTGCGCAAGGATGGCGATTCGATCGGTGCGCGCATCGATGTCGTCGCGTCGGGCGTGCCGGTCGGCTGGGGCGAGCCGGTGTTCGACCGTCTCGATGCGGACATCGCAAAGGCGATGATGAGCATCAACGCGGTGAAGGGCGTCGAGATCGGCGCGGGCTTCGACAGCGTCGCGCAGCGCGGCTCGGTGCATGGCGATGAGCTGACGCCGGCCGGCTTCGTCGGCAACCATGCGGGCGGCGTGCTCGGCGGGATTTCGACCGGGCAGGACATCACGGTGTCGATCGCGATCAAGCCGACGTCGAGCATCCGCACGCCGCGTCGTTCGATTACGAAGGCCGGCGAGGAAGCGACGGTGGAAACGTTCGGCCGTCACGATCCGTGTGTCGGCATTCGCGCGACGCCGATCGCCGAGTCGATGCTCGCGCTGGTGCTGATCGATCATGCGCTGCGCCATCGCGCGCAGTGCGGGGACGTCGAGACGACGACGCCGAAGATCGCGGGCAGCGCGACCTGACGCAAGCGGGTGGGGCGCTGCGCGTCTCGCCCGGCCGTTGCGCGGAGCATGCAAAACGGGGCGCTGCTTGATGCAGCGCCCCGTTTCGTTTGCGGCAGCCAAACAACGCGCCGCTCGTGGCGGCGCGTTCCGGCAATTACATGTTCGGGTAGTTCGGCCCGCCGCCGCCTTCCGGCGTGACCCACACGATGTTCTGCGTCGGGTCCTTGATGTCGCAGGTCTTGCAGTGCACGCAGTTCTGCGCGTTGATCACCAGGCGGTCGCTGCCGTCGTCGTTCTTCACGAATTCGTACACGGCCGCCGGGCAGAAGCGCGCTTCCGGCCCCGCGTACGTGCGCAGGTTCACGTTCACCGGCACGTTCGCATCCTTCAGCGTCAGGTGCGCCGGCTGGTTCTCCTCGTGGTTCGTGTTCGAGATGAACACCGACGACAGCCGGTCGAACGTCAGCTTGCCGTCCGGCTTCGGATACTCGATCGGCTGGCATTGCGATGCGGGCTTCAGCATCTCGTGGTCCGCATGCTTGTGGTGCAGCGTCCACGGTACGTTGCCGCCCATCACCTTCTGCTCGAGCCCGACCATCAGCGTGCCGAGGTACAGCCCCTTGGCCATCCACTGCTTGAAGTTGCGCGCGCGGTACAGCTCCGTGTACAGCCACGACTGCTTGAAGGCGTCCGGGTACGCGTTGAGCTCGTCCGACTGGCGGCCGGCCTGCACCGCGTCGAATGCCGCGTCGGCCGCCAGCATGCCGGTCTTGATCGCCGCATGGCTGCCCTTGATCCGCGAAGCATTCAGGAAGCCCGCGTCGTCGCCGATCAGCGCACCGCCCGGGAACACCGTCTTCGGCAGCGACAGCAGCCCGCCGGCCGTGATTGCACGTGCGCCGTATGACACGCGCTTGCCGCCTTCCAGGAACGCGCGGATCGACGGGTGCGTCTTGTAGCGCTGGAATTCCTCGAACGGCGACAGGTACGGATTCGTGTAGCCGAGACCGACCACGAAGCCGACCACGACCTGGTTGTTGTCCATGTGATACAGGAACGAGCCGCCGTAGGTGTCCGACTTCAGCGGCCAGCCGGCCGTGTGGATCACGAGGCCCGGCTTGTGCTTGGCCGGGTCGATTTCCCACAGTTCCTTGATGCCGATCCCGTAGGCTTGCGGATCCGCGTTCGCGTCGAGCTTGAACTTCGAGATCAGCTGGCGGCCGAGGTGGCCGCGGCAGCCTTCGGCGAACAGCGTGTATTTCGCGTGCAGCTCCATGCCGAGCTGGAAGTTCTCGGTTGGCTCGCCGTCCTTGCCCACGCCCATGTTGCCGGTCGCGACGCCTTTGACCGAGCCGTCGTCGTTGTATAGGATCTCGGCGGCCGGGAAGCCGGGGAAGATCTCGACGCCCAGCGCCTCGGCCTGTGCGCCAAGCCAGCGCGTGACGTTGCCCAGCGAAATCACGTAGTTGCCGTGGTTCTGGAAGTTGGCGGGCAGCGCCCAGTTGGGCGTCGTGACCGCGCTCTTCTCGGACAGGAACAGGAAGCGGTCTTCCGTCACCTCGACGTCGAGCGGCGCGCCGCGTTCCTTCCAGTCGGGGAACAGCTCGGTGATCGCGCGCGGGTCCATCACCGCGCCCGACAGGATGTGCGCGCCGATCTCGGAGCCCTTCTCGAGCACGCACACGCCGATTTCGGTGCCTTTCTCGGCGGCCAGCTGCTTGAGCCGGATCGCCGCCGACAGCCCGGCGGGGCCGCCGCCGACGATCACGACGTCGTATTCCATCGATTCGCGCGGGCCGTATTGCTCGATGAGGCTTGCGGGGGGCATTGGCGTTCCTCTAACCGTTAGAATGCTTTTATTCGGGAGCGTATTGTCTGCGAAACGAAACGCTTGCCGCAACAGCATGCGGCTAGATTAGCACGATCGTTCTATTTTCGTGCTAGGGTAATGCCGCTCGGGCCGTGCTGCCCGTGGCGGCGAAACGACATCGAAAGGGGAAGTGCAAATGGGTCGATCGATCAATCTGGAAGGCAAGGTTGCGCTGGTCACGGGCGCGTCGAGCGGCCTCGGGCAGCGCTTTGCGCAGGTGCTGTCGCAGGCCGGCGCGAAGGTCGTGCTCGCGAGCCGTCGGGTCGAGCGCCTGAAGGAGTTGCGTGCCGAGATCGAGGCGGCGGGCGGCGCCGCGCACGTCGTGTCGCTCGACGTCACCGACGTCCAGAGCATCAAGGCGGCGGTCGCGCACGCGGAGACGGAAGCCGGTACGATCGACATTCTCGTGAACAATTCGGGCGTCTCGACGATGCAGAAGCTCGTCGACGTGACGCCGGCGGATTTCGAGTTCGTGTTCGACACCAACACGCGCGGCGCATTTTTCGTCGCCCAGGAAGTCGCGAAGCGGATGATCATGCGCGCGAACGGAAGCGGCAACGGCAAGCCGCCGTGCCGGATCATCAACATCGCGTCGGTGGCCGGGCTGCGCGTGTTTCCGCAGATCGGGCTGTACGCGATGAGCAAGGCCGCGGTCGTGCAGATGACGCGCGCGATGGCGCTCGAATGGGGGCGCCACGGGATCAACGTCAACGCGATCTGTCCGGGCTATATCGATACCGAAATCAATCATTACCTGTGGGAAACCGAGCAGGGCCAGAAGCTGCAGTCGATGCTGCCGCGCCGGCGCGTCGGCAAGCCGCAGGATCTCGACGGGCTGTTGTTGCTGCTCGCGGCCGACGAGTCGCAGTTCATCAATGGCTCGATTATCTCCGCCGACGACGGCTTCGGCCTCGCCTGAGCGGATGACATTCAGCAACAAAGAAGACTGCAATGAGCGATTATTCCCCCGTTTTTGAGATGTCGATGCCGATCCGCTGGGGCGACATGGACGCGTTCGGCCATGTGAACAACACGGTCTATTTCCGCTACATGGAGCAGGCGCGGATCTCGTGGTTCGAGGAGCTCGGCATCGCCGGCGGCAACGGCGAGGGGCAGGGGCCCGTCATCGTCACGGCGTCGATGGAATTTCTCAAGCAGCTGCACTATCCGGGCGACGTGATCGCGAAGATGTCGGCTGCGAAACCCGGCCGGAGCAGCTTCGACACGGGTTTCGAGCTGACGCGCGCCGACGATCCGCAGCATGTCTATGCGCGCGGCAATGCGCGCTGCGTGTGGGTCGACTACGCGCTCGGCAAGTCGGTGCCGCTGCCCCAGTTGCTGCGCGACACGATCGAGCGCGCGCTCGCGGCCAAGGTCGGCTGAGCGTCGAGTCGGCGAGTCCGGGCCGGCACAAGGTCGCCGGGGCGGCACGCCATATCCGTTGTTTACCGAATCGGCCGCCATGTGCGGCCGATTGTCATCCGGGCGCCGTCATTCACTGCCCGAGCAGGCGCTGCAGCAGCTCCGGCGTATTGTTGGTCCCGTACTTGCGCATCAGTCGTGCGCGATAGATGTCGACCGTGCGCGAACTGATATCGAGCACGCGCCCGATCTGCTTGCTGGTCTTGCCGGTCGCGAGCTGCGCGGCGATCTCGCGCTCGCGCGGGGTCAGTTCGACGGCGACCCGGCGCGTCGCGCTCAAATCCTCGAAGGTCCACACGCCCGCCGCAAGGGGCGCGGTGCGGTCGATTGCGCGGCCGGTGACGTGGCACCAGAACAGCTCGCCGTCCGCCCGTTTCATGATTCTGTCATCCGAGTAGATGCCGTTCGCGGCCATCACGCGCGCGATGCGTTCGCCGATGCGCTGGAATTCGTCCGTCGACGGGTAGAGCACCTCGTACGATTTCCCGATCAGGTCGGCGCGCACGCAGCGGAAGATCGACGCGAGCGCGTCGTTGCAGTCCTCGATCACGCGGTCGCGCGACAGGACGAGGCCGAGCGGCGCGAGGAGGAAGGCGGTCTGGTAATCGAGAGCGGGCATGGCGCAGGCAAGCGGAGGCAAACGCTTATGTATTTTTGCGTATTGTGCCGCATCCGCGCCGCATCGTACCCTTTCGGGCATCTCGTGGCGGTTCGCCGCGATATAAAAACAGCGCGCCTCGACGCAGGCATCGCCGTGCATGCATAGAATGATGCGGCGGGCTTGCGGGCCACGTGGGCGCGTGAACCGGTTTCGCTGGTTTCCATAGAGGAAGGGACAACTGATGAACAAAGTCTATCCAAGCGCGGCTGCCGCGCTGGAAGGGATCGTCCGTGACGGACAGACCTTCGCGGTGGGCGGCTTCGGCCTGTGCGGAATTCCCGAGGCACTGATCGCGGCGTTGCGCGATTCGGCCGTCAAGGGCATCACCTGCATCAGCAACAACGCGGGCGTCGACGGTTTCGGCCTCGGCCTGCTGCTGGAAACGCGCCAGATCAAGAAGATGATCTCGTCATACGTCGGCGAGAACAAGGAGTTCGAGCGCCAGTACCTGGCCGGCGAACTCGAGCTCGAATTCACGCCGCAAGGCACGCTCGCCGAGAAGCTGCGTGCGGGCGGTGCGGGCATCCCGGCGTTCTTCACGAACACGGGCTACGGCACCGTGATCGCGGAAGGCAAGGAAACGCGCCAGTTCGGCGATCGCCACTACGTGCTCGAGCCGTCGCTGACGGCCGATGTCGCGCTCGTGAAGGCCTGGAAGGCCGACAAGTCCGGCAACCTGATCTTTCGCCGCACCGCGCGCAACTTCAACCCGATGTGTGCGATGGCCGGCAAGATCACCGTCGCCGAGGTCGAGGAGATCGTCGAGAACGGCGCGCTCGATCCGGACCACATCCATACGCCGGGGATTTTCGTGCAGCGCATCGTGCTGAACGCGACGCCCGAAAAACGCATCGAACAACGCGTCGTACGCGCGAAAGGAGACTGACATGGCCTGGAATCGTGACCAGATGGCCGCGCGCGCGGCGAAGGAACTGCAGGACGGCTTCTACGTGAACCTCGGCATCGGCTTGCCGACGCTCGTGGCGAACCACGTGCCGGAAGGCGTCGAGGTGTGGCTGCAGTCGGAGAACGGCCTGCTCGGCATCGGCCCGTCGCCGACCGAAGACGAAGTCGACGCCGATCTCATCAACGCCGGCAAGCAGACCGTCACGACGCTGCCGGGTTCGTCGATCTTCTCGTCGGCCGATTCGTTCGCGATGATTCGCGGCGGCCATATCAACCTCGCGATCCTCGGCGCGATGCAGGTCAGCAAGCAGGGCGACCTCGCGAACTGGATGATCCCCGGCAAGATGATCAAGGGGATGGGCGGCGCGATGGATCTCGTCGCCGGCGTGAAGCGCGTGGTCGTGCTGATGGAGCATGTCGCGAAGGGCGACCAGCACAAGATTCTCGAGGAATGCAACCTGCCGCTGACGGGTGTCGGCGTAGTCGACCTGATCATCACCGATCTCGGTGTGATCGAAGTGACGCCGTCCGGCCTGAAGGTTCTTGAACTCGCCGACGGCGTGAGCGCCGACGAGATCCAGGCGAAGACGGGCGCGCCGCTCGACGTCAGCGCGGTCGCATAAGGTTCCGCGCGTCGGCGCGGCTTCGACGCCCCGCATGCCGGACGACGGCATGCGGGGCGTTTGTCATGGTGTCCTCCGTCAGGCCGATTGTCGGGTGCCCGGCGAGCGGACCCGTGCGGCTGAAGCGGTTTACAATCGTTTGCATCGGGCGTCGCAAGCGTTGCCCCGCGCGTCGCCCCCGTTCGACAGGATGCCAACGATGCCAACGACCCCAGCGAATTCCCAGGTTCCTCGCCAGCGGCGTGTGCAGTGCGCGAGTGCTGCCGGCCTTCACCACGTCGCCTACACCGAGTGGGGCGATCCCGCCAACCCGCGCGTGCTGGTCTGTGTGCATGGGCTGACCCGTTCAGGGCGCGATTTCGACCGGCTTGCCGCGGCGCTGTCCGACACGTATCGCGTCGTCTGCCCCGATGTCGTCGGGCGCGGCCAGTCGGACTGGCTGGCCGATCCGCGGCTCTATGCGATCCCGCAATACGTGTCCGACATGGTGACGCTGATCGCGCGGCTCGACGTCGAATCGGTCGACTGGTTCGGCACGTCGATGGGCGGGTTGATCGGCATGGCGTTCGCGGGGCTGCCGGGTTCGCCGCTGCGCCGGATGATCGTCAACGACGTCGGCCCGCGCATCGAACCCGATTCGCTGACGCGCATCGGCGAATATCTCGGCGTGCAGCCGCGCTTTGCGACCCGGCAGGAGGGCATCGACTATCTGACGTCGCTGTCACTGCCGTTCGGGGCGCTGACCGCCGACGAATGGCGCGAGATCAACGGGCCGCTGCTGCGCGAACTGCCCGAAGGGGGCTGGACGGTTCGCTACGATCCGCGCATCGCCGAACCGTTCAAGGCGACGACGCCCGAATTGGCGGCGCTCGGTGAGGCCGCGCTGTGGCACGCGATCGAGACGACGAACGCGTCGCTGCTCGTCGTGCGAGGCGAGGCGTCCGACCTGCTGTCGCGCGAGACGGTGGCCGACATGGAGCGTCGCGGCCGGCATGTGACGCATGCCGAGATCCCAGGGGCGGGCCACGCGCCGGCGTTCATCGATGCAAGCCAGATTGCCCTCGCGCGGCGGTTTTTCGTCGAAGGCGGCGCATAAACGCGTCATAATATGCGGTTCAGCGGCACGCGGGCCGTGCCGCCGCCCGAATCTCCATCCACTTACGACCGGAACATTCCATGGCAGTCATTCGTCACCACGTCGGGGCCCGTCTCTCCGAAACCGCGATCCACAACGGTACCGTGTATCTGGCCGGCCAGATCGCCGAAGACACCACACAGGACATCAGGGGCCAGACGCGCGAAGTGCTCGGCCACATCGATCGCCTGCTCGCCGAAGCGAACAGCGACAAGGCGCATCTGCTGTCGGTGCAGATCTACATCTCGGATCTGGCGAACTTCGAAGGCATGAATGCGGAGTGGGACGCATGGGTCGCGCACGGCAACACACCGCCGCGCGCCACCGTCGAGGCGAAGCTCGCGGATCCCGCGCTGCTCGTCGAGATCGTGGTCGTCGCTGCGCAGCGGAGCTGAACCTGACCCGACGATGATCGCATTCCGCCAGGCCGAGCAATGACCGAGTCCGTTTCCGCATCCCCTGTCGCGGCGCCGTCGTTCGACGACGTGCTCGCGTTCGTGCGCGAGCGGGCCGGCGAAGTGCGCCTGTCGTCGGGCGAACTGCTCGCCGATCACTCGGCGGGCACGGCGTCGATCATGCGCACGCTGAACGTCGATCCGTCCGCGATGCAGGCGGCCGCGCTGTTCGTGCTGACGCCACACCTGAGCGACCCCGAGCGTGAGCTCACCGAGCGTTTCGGCGACGAAGTGGCGCGGCTCGTATCCGACGTGCGCAAGCTGTTGCGGCTCGGTACCGTCAGCCTGCGCGCCGCGCAGAACGCGGGGTCCGACGCGGGGCGCGATGCGGCTGAAGAGCGGCGCACGCAGATCGAGGCGCTGCGCAAGATGCTGCTTGCGTTCGCGCAAGACATCCGCGTGGTCCTGATCCGGCTCGCGTCGCGCTTGCAGTCGCTGCGCTACTACGCGGCCGCGAAGATCGACCCGCCGCCCGACGTCGCGCGCGAGACGCTCGAGATCTATGCGCCGCTCGCGAACCGTCTCGGCATCTGGCAACTGAAGTGGGAGCTCGAGGATCTCGCGTTCCGCTTCGAGGATCCCGTCACCTACAAGCGGATCGCGAAGCTGCTCGACGAGAAGCGCATCGAGCGCGAAGCGTACGTCACGCAGGCGATCGACCGGTTGCAGCAGGAGCTGGCGGATGCGCACATCCAGGCCGACGTGAGCGGCCGGCCGAAGCATATCTACAGCATCTGGCGCAAGATGCGCGGCAAGGAACTCGACTTCTCCGAGCTGTACGACGTGCGCGCGTTTCGCGTGATCGTGCCGGACATCAAGGATTGCTACGCGGTGCTCGGCATCGTGCATCACCTGTGGCAGCCGGTGCCGAAGGAATTCGACGACTACATCTCGCGGCCGAAGC
This sequence comes from Burkholderia sp. Ap-955, assembly GCF_011753045.1. Taxonomy (NCBI): domain Bacteria; kingdom Pseudomonadati; phylum Pseudomonadota; class Betaproteobacteria; order Burkholderiales; family Burkholderiaceae; genus Burkholderia; species Burkholderia sp. Ap-955. The sequence goes on along the minus strand of NZ_VWWH01000021.1, from coordinate 81,364 downwards.
CGAACGGCTACAAGTCGCTGCACACGGTCGTGATCGGCGACGACGGCCGCGCGTTCGAAGTGCAGATCCGCACGCAGGAGATGCACCGTTTCGCCGAGTACGGCGTCGCCGCCCACTGGCGCTACAAGGAAGCCGGCGCGCGTGGCTACGGCGGCCAGTTCTCGGCAAGCGACAAGTACGACGAGAAGATTGCATGGCTGCGCCAGCTGCTCGCGTGGAAGGATGACGTCGAGGACGGCGCGGAAAAGTCGGGCGACAAGGCGTGGGCGCAATTGCGCGAGACGTCGCTCGACGACGATCACATCTACGTGCTGACGCCGCAGGCGCGCGTGATCGCGTTGCCGCAGGGCGCCACGCCGGTCGATTTCGCGTACCACCTGCACAGCGAGCTTGGCCATCGCTGCCGTGGCGCACGCGTCGACGGCGCGATGGTGCCGCTCAACACGCCGCTCGCAAACGGCCAGACGGTCGAGATCGTCGCGGTGAAGGAGGGCGGACCGTCGCGCGACTGGCTGAACCTGCAGCTCGGCTATATGAAGAGCCCGCGCGCCCGTCAGAAGGTGCGGGCGTGGTTCAACTCGATCGAGCAGGAAGAAAACGTCGCGCATGGCCGCGCGCTCGTCGAAAAGACGCTGCAACGCGAGGGCAAGACGTCGGTCAGCCTGGATAATCTCGCCGCGAAGCTCGGCTTCAAGTCGCCCGAGGAGCTGTTCTCGGTCGTCGGCAAGGAAGAGTTCAGCCTGCGCAATGTCGAGCACGCGCTGTCCGACGCGCCGCCGCCCGAACCGGCGCCCGAGGCGCCTGCCGATTTCGAAAAGCGCAGCAGCGGCGCCAGCGTGGCGCATGGCGCGTCGACCGGTGTGCTGGTCGTGGGCGTCGACGCGTTGCTGACCCAGCTGGCGCGCTGCTGCCGTCCGGCGCCGCCCGATCCGATCAGCGGTTTCGTCACGCGCGGCAAGGGGATGTCGATCCACCGCACCGATTGCCCGACATTCCGCCGGATGGTCGAGCGTGCGCCGGAACGCGTGCTGCAGACGACCTGGTCGGCCGACGTGCTCGGCGGGCGCGGTGCGTCCGTCTATCCGGTCGACCTGATGATCGAGGCGAGCGACCGGCAAGGGCTGCTGCGCGACATCTCCGAAGTGTTCGCGCGCGAGAAGATGAACGTCGTCGGCGTGAAGACGCAGAGCCGCCGCAATGCGGCATTCATGCAGTTCACGGTCGAGGTGTCGAACTCGGCGCAAGTGCAGCGCGCGTGCACGTTGCTTGGTGAGGTGCAGGGCGTCGTGCGGGCGGGGCGGAAGGCGTGATGTGGGGTTCGAACACCGTTATTTTGCTGCGACCGCATAAAAATACTTGCCAAGCGGGTAACGGCTCCATATAATCTTAGCTTCACTAGGCTCGTAGCTCAGCTGGTTAGAGCACCACCTTGACATGGTGGGGGTCGTTGGTTCGAGTCCAATCGAGCCTACCAACGAATTGAGAATGCCCGGTCTCCGGGTGTTCGATGTAGCAAATAACTCAACGCGAACAAGGCGAATACGGTTATGACACCGCGAACGTTGACCGAAACTTTTTCGGAGCGACGCTAGTCGAGGAACCCTTTCGCCCTTTTAGTTTGAGTGAAGTATCGAATGCGGCCCCTCGAAAGCGGGGCCGCATTTTTTTTGTCGCGACATTTTCCCGCGTGATTTTTATATCGCGTACCTGGTCTGCCGCCCACTGTCGGCATCACGGAGATTGCTATGGTTTCGATACGCTTGCCTGACGGCTCAGTTCGACAATACGAGCATCCGGTGACAGTTGCCGAGGTTGCAGCCTCGATCGGTCCCGGCCTTGCGAAGGCTGCGCTTGGTGGCAAGCTCGATGGCGAGCTCGTCGATACGTCGGCCGTGATCGACCGCGACGCGTCGCTCGCGATCGTGACCGACAAGGATGCCGATGGCCTCGACATCATCCGTCACTCGACGGCGCACTTGCTCGCGTACGCGGTGAAGGAACTGTATCCGGACGCGCAGGTGACGATCGGCCCGGTGATCGACAACGGCTTCTATTACGACTTCTCGTACAACCGTCCGTTTACGCCCGAAGATCTGGAGAAGATCGAAAAGCGCATGCAGGAGCTCGTGAAGAAGGACGAGCCCGTGACGCGCCGTGTCGTGTCGCGTGACGAAGCGGCGGGCTACTTCCGCAGCATCGGCGAGAAGTACAAGGCCGAGATCATCGAATCGATTCCGCAAAGCGACGAAATCAAGCTGTATTCGCACGGCGGCTTTACCGATCTGTGCCGTGGCCCGCACGTGCCGTCCACCGGCAAGCTGAAGGTCTTCAAGCTGATGAAGGTCGCCGGCGCGTACTGGCGCGGCGATTCGAAGAACGAGCAGCTGCAGCGCATCTACGGCACGGCCTGGACGAAGAAGGAAGACCAGGACCAGTACCTGCACATGCTCGAGGAAGCGGAAAAGCGCGACCACCGCAAGCTCGGCAAGCAGCTCGACCTGTTCCACATGCAGGAAGAGTCGCCGGGCATGGTGTTCTGGCATCCGAAGGGCTGGGCGCTGTGGCAGCAGGTCGAGCAGTACATGCGCCGCCGCGTGAACGAAGCCGGCTACCTCGAGATCAAGACGCCGATGATCATGGACCGCTCGCTGTGGGAGGCGTCGGGTCACTGGCAGAACTACCGCGAGAACATGTTCACGACGGAGTCGGAGAAGCGCGACTACGCGATCAAGCCGATGAACTGCCCGGGCCACGTCCAGGTGTTCAAGCACGGCCTGCGCTCGTACCGCGACCTGCCGCTGCGTTACGCGGAATTCGGTTCGTGCCACCGCAACGAGGCGTCGGGCGCGCTGCACGGCCTGATGCGCGTGCGCGGCTTCGTGCAGGACGATGCGCACATTTTCTGTACGGAAGACCAGTTCATCTCGGAATCGATCGCGTTCAACACGCTGGCGATGAGCGTGTACAAGGACTTCGGTTTCGATCACATCGACATCAAGCTGTCGCTGCGCCCGGAGCAGCGCGCGGGTACGGACGAGACGTGGGATCGCGCCGAGCAGGGCCTGCGCGACGCGCTGACGGCGTGCGGCCTCACGTGGGAAGAGCTGCCGGGTGAAGGCGCGTTCTACGGTCCGAAGATCGAGTACCACATCAAGGATGCGCTCGGCCGTTCGTGGCAGTGCGGCACGCTGCAGCTCGACATGGTCCTGCCGGAGCGCCTCGGCGCCGAGTATGTCGCGGATGACAGCAGCCGTCGCCGTCCGGTGATGTTGCATCGTGCAATCGTCGGTTCGATGGAGCGTTTCCTCGGCATTTTGATCGAGCACCACGCTGGTGCGATGCCGGCCTGGCTCGCGCCGTTCCAGGCAGTTGTGCTCAATATCGCCGAAAGTCAGGCCGAATATGCGCAATCTCTGGCCCAATCGTTGCAAAAACAAGGGGTTAGAGTGACGGCCGATTTGCGCAATGAGAAGATTAGCTATAAAATACGCGAGCACACGCTGGAAAAGGTGCCTTATCTCCTCGTCGTGGGGGATAAGGAGCGTGATGCGCAAACGGTAGCCGTGCGTGCCCGTGGCGGCGTCGATCTTGGCGTGATGCCGGTCGAAGCCTTCGTTGAGCGTCTGCAGGAAGACCTGCGCTCGTTCAAGTAACCGCCCTGGCAGCGCGGCTCGTTTTTTTAATTTTTAGAGGAAACGTAACATCGCTACTGATAAGTCGTCGCACCGCATCAACGGTGAAATCACTGCGCCGGAAGTGCGCCTGGTCGGGATCGAGAACGAACCGCTCGGTATCGTAAAACTCGCTGATGCTTTCCGTAAATCGGAAGAACTGGATGTTGACCTGGTGGAAATCGCGCCGCAAGCGGTTCCCCCGGTTTGCCGTCTGATGGATTACGGCAAGTTCAAGTACCAGGAGTCGAAGAAGCAGCACGAAGCGAAGCTGAAGCAGAAGGTCATCCAGGTCAAGGAAGTCAAGTTCCGCCCGGGTACCGATGACGGTGACTACAACGTCAAGCTCCGCAATCTCGTGCGCTTCCTCGAAGAAGGCGACAAGACGAAGATCACGTTGCGTTTCCGCGGCCGCGAAATGGCTCACCAGGAAATCGGTATGCGGATGCTTGAGCGTCTGCGCACGGATCTCGAGGAAGTCGGCCAGGTCGAGCAGATGCCGAAGATGGAAGGGCGCCAGATGATCATGGTGCTCTCGCCGAAGAAAAAGAAGTAACGGGCCCGCGCGCGTCGCGCGCAGGTTCGCAGAGGTTCGGCGCGTTGCCCGGTCAGGGCGGCGCGCCAGCAATGACGGCGGCTGCGCAAGCGGTTCGCCGTACACAAGTGGACTGGGTTTCGAAGGGCGGGTCAAGGGCGCAAGCCAACCGCACACCCATCGCCATCTAATAAACTGGAGTTGTTCGTCATGCCTAAGATGAAGACCAAGAAGAGTGCTGCAAAGCGCTTCGTGGTGCGTCCGGGCGGTACCGTCAAGCGCGGTCAAGCCTTCAAGCGTCACATCCTGACCAAGAAAACCACGAAGAACAAGCGTCACCTGCGCGGCGCAACGGCAGTTCATGATTCCGATCTGAACTCCGTCCGCGCGATGCTGCCGTTCGCGTAACCCCTAACTGATACTCTAAGGAGAGAAACATGCCTCGAGTCAAACGTGGGGTAACCGCACGGGCCCGCCACAAGAAGATCATCAACCTGGCCAAGGGTTATCGCGGCCGCCGCAATAACGTCTACCGCATCGCCAAGCAGGCGGTGATGCGCGCTGGTCAGTACGCGTACCGCGATCGCCGCAACAAGAAGCGTGTGTTCCGCGCACTGTGGATCACGCGTATCAACGCGGCAGTTCGCCAGCACGACATGACCTACAGCGTGTTCATCAACGGCCTGAAGAAGGCGTCGATCGAACTCGACCGTAAGGTTCTGGCCGACATGGCGGTGTTCGACAAGGCTGCTTTTGCTGCGATCGTCAAGCAGGTGAAAGCCGCCGTTGCAGCCTAATTGCGAAATTAGCACTGCGTGGTTAGTTGCAGCGAGGTTCCGGTAGTCTCGGCCGCTGCAGCGAAAACGGGGCTCTTCCGAGCCCCTTTTTTGTTTGGTGGGCGATTTCGCTCGCCAAGACCGAATGACGTTGGAAATGATGGGATCTATGGATCTGGACCAGATTGTCGCCGACGCGCAGCAGTCCTTCGAACAGGCTGCCGACATCACCACGCTCGAAAACGAGAAAGCACGATTTCTCGGCAAATCGGGTGCGCTGACCGAGTTGCTGAAGGGCCTCGGCAAGCTCGATCCCGAAGCACGCAAGACCGAAGGCGCACGCATCAACGTCGCGAAGCAGCAGGTTGAAGCCGCGCTGACCGCACGCCGTCAGGCGCTGGCCGACGCGCTGCTGAATCAGCGCCTCACTGCCGAAGCGATCGACGTGACGTTGCCGGGCCGCGGCGCCGGTGCAGGCAGCCTGCACCCCGTGATGCGCACGTGGGAGCGTGTCGAACAGATTTTCGGCTCGATCGGCTTCGATGTGGCCGACGGCCCCGAAATCGAGACCGACTGGTACAACTTCACGTCGCTGAACAGCCCGGAGAACCATCCGGCGCGTTCGATGCAGGACACCTTCTACGTCGAAGGCAAGGATGCCGACGGCCGCCAGCTGCTGCTGCGCACGCACACGAGCCCGATGCAGGTGCGTTACGCGCGCATGAACCGTCCGCCGATCAAGGTGATCGCGCCGGGCCGCACGTATCGCGTCGATAGCGATGCGACCCACTCGCCGATGTTCAATCAGGTCGAGGGGCTGTGGATCGACGAAAACATCAGCTTCGCCGACCTCAAGGGCGTCTATACCGACTTCCTGAAAAAATTCTTCGAGCGCGACGACATCCTCGTGCGCTTCCGTCCGTCGTATTTCCCGTTCACGGAACCGTCGGCCGAGATCGACATGATGTTCGAGCAAGGCAAGAACGCCGGCAAGTGGCTCGAGATCTCCGGTTCGGGGCAGGTGCATCCGACCGTGATTCGCAACATGGGCCTCGATCCCGAGCGCTACATCGGCTTTGCGTTCGGCAGCGGCCTCGAACGCCTGACGATGCTGCGCTACGGCGTCCAGGATCTCCGGCTGTTCTTCGAGAACGACCTGCGTTTCCTGCGCCAGTTCGCGTAACGCCGCGCGCCGCGCCGACCTGTGCCCGTGCACGCCCCGACGGATGATCCGACGGGGCCCGGGCGTCGATCTAACCTGTTTCGAACGTAGACATCCATGCAATTCCCTGAATCCTGGTTGAGAACCTTTGTCGACCCGCAGCTGACGACCGACGAACTGTCGCACGCGCTGACGATGGCGGGGCTCGAAGTCGAATCGCTGAGCAAGGCTGCGCCGCCGACGTCGAAGATCGTCGTCGGTCGCGTGCTCGAAGTCGTCAAGCATCCGGATGCGGACAAGCTCAATGTCTGCCAGGTCGACGCCGGCACCGGCGCGACGCTGAATATCGTCTGCGGCGCACCGAATGTCGCGCCCGGCATCAAGGTACCGGTCGCGCTGGTCGGCGCGGAACTGCCGCCGGCAGAAGAGGGCGGCAAGCCGTTCGCGATCAAGCTGTCGAAGCTGCGCGGCGTGGAGAGCCAGGGGATGCTGTGCTCAGCGCGCGAGCTGAAGCTGTCCGAGGATCACAGCGGCCTGCTGGTGCTGCCGGAAGACACGCCGGTCGGCCAGGACATCCGCGAGACGCTGAACCTCGACGACACGATCTTCGAAATCAAGCTGACCCCGAACAAGGCCGACTGCCTGTCCGTGTTCGGCATCGCCCGCGAGACGGCCGCGATCACCGGCGCGCCGCTGACGCCGGTCGACATCCGCCCGGTGCGCGTCGAGCTCGACGAAACGCTGCCGGTGCGCATTGCCGCGCCCGATCTGTGCGGTCGCTTCTCGGGTCGCGTGATCCGCGGCGTGAACGCACATGCGAAGACCCCGCAGTGGATGATCGAGCGCCTCGAGCGTTCCGGCCAGCGCAGCGTGTCGGCGCTCGTCGACATCTCGAACTACGTGATGTTCGAGCTCGGCCGTCCGTCGCACGTGTTCGATCTCGACAAGATCCACGGCGGCATCGAGGTGCGCTGGGGCAAGCGCGGCGAATCGCTGAAGCTGCTCAACGGCAACACGGTCGAACTCGACGAAACGGTCGGCGTGATTTCGGACGACCGTCAGGTCGAAAGCCTGGCCGGCATCATGGGCGGCGACAGCACGGCCGTCACGCTCGATACGACCAACATCTACCTGGAAGCCGCATTCTGGTGGCCGGACAGCATCCGCGGCCGTGCGCGCAAGTACAACTTCTCGACCGATGCGGCGCATCGCTTCGAGCGCGGCGTCGACTACGCGACGACCGTCGAGCACGTCGAGCGCATCACGCAACTGATTCTCGAGATCTGCGGCGGCAAGGCCAGCCCGGTCGACGATCAGTCCGTGAACCTGCCGCAGCGCGCGCCGGTGAAGATGCGCGTATCGCGCGCGAACCGCATCATCGGCGTGCAGATTGGCGCCGACGAGATCGCCAGCATCTTCACGCGCCTCGGCCTGCCGTTCGAGCGTGAAGACGACGCATTCCTCGTCACGCCGCCGTCGCATCGCTTCGACATCGAGATCGAGGAAGACCTGATCGAGGAAGTGGCGCGCATCTACGGCTTCGAAAAGATCCCGGCGCGTCCGCCGGTCGCGACGAGCGAAATGCGCGCGACCAACGAGACGCGGCGCTCGATCCACGACATCCGTCACGCGCTCGCCGCGCGCGATTACGCGGAAACCGTCAACTTCAGCTTCGTCGATGCGGAGTGGGAGCAGGATTTCGCGGGCAACGACCATCCGATCCGCCTGCTGAACCCGATCGCGAGCCAGCTGTCGGTGATGCGCACGACGCTGTTCGGCAGCCTGATTTCCGTGCTGCGCCACAACCTGAACCGCCGCGCGGATCGTGTGCGCGTGTTCGAGGCTGGCCGCGTGTTCCTCACCGATACGGCGGCGAAGGCCGGCGAGCTGACGGTCGAGGGCTACGTGCAGCCGAAGCGCGTCGGTGCGCTTGCCTATGGTCCGGCGCTCGACGAGCAATGGGGCACGGCGACCCGCCCGGTCGATTTCTTCGACGTGAAGGGGGATCTCGAGGCACTGCTCGCGCCCGCGACCGCACGCTTCGTGAAGGCAGAGCATCCGGCCCTCCATCCGGGCCGCAGCGCGCGCATCGAAGTCGATGGTCGTGCGGTCGGCTGGATCGGCGAACTGCACCCGCGCCTGATGCAGAAGTACGAACTGCCGCACGCGCCGGTGATGTTCGAGGTCGACGCGGACGCACTGATTGCGCGTGCGTTGCCCGCGCCGACCGACGTATCGAAATTCCCGCCGGTTCGTCGCGATATCGCCGTTGTCGTCGATCAGGCGGTCGAGGTTCAGGCACTTTTCGACGAAATGAAGAAGGCGCTTGCCGAAGAGGCCTGCCGATTCGTTCAGAAGGTTGTACTCTTTGACGAATTTCGTGCAAAATCAAATACTTCCGGTGGTCTTGCCGCGCACGAGAAGAGCCTTGCCTTCCGCGTGACGCTGCAGGACGCGGCTGGCACGCTACAGGACGAGGTCGTCGATCAGGCGATCCAGACGCTGGTCGAGCGGATGGCTCGTGCCGGTGCGCGTCTGCGCGGCTAAGGGGGAGGTCCGCCCGCTTGCGGGCGGCCTTTTCCGATCGTAAGTTTTGATTTAACGCGCTGTATGGCAGATATGAACGACATGACCTCGAGTGAATTCGAAGCCCTCCTGACGGCGCAACGCAGCGCCATGAACCGCGACGCTTCGGCGCCGGCGTCCACCGAGACGCCCACGCTGACGAAGGCGGAACTGGCGGAGCTGCTGTTCGACAGCGTCGGGCTGAACAAGCGTGAAGCGAAGGACATGGTCGAGGCGTTTTTCGAGGTGATCCGTGACGCGCTCGAAAACGGCGAGAGCGTCAAGCTGTCGGGGTTCGGCAATTTCCAGTTGCGCGACAAGCCGCAGCGTCCGGGCCGCAATCCGAAGACGGGCGAGGCGATTCCGATCGCGGCCCGCCGGGTGGTAACCTTCCACGCGAGCCAGAAGCTGAAGGCGCTGGTCGAAAACGGCGCGGAGTAAGCCCCGCGCGCTGACGTCTCCGCGCGGCCGCCGCGCACCCTTTACCGACGGTTAACCGACGATGACCACTACGGTTGAGAAAGTCGTCTTGCCTCCGATTCCCGCGAAGCGCTACTTCACGATCGGTGAAGTCAGCGAACTGTGCGGGGTCAAGCCGCATGTGCTGCGTTATTGGGAACAGGAATTCACTCAACTGCGGCCGGTGAAGCGGCGTGGCAATCGTCGGTATTACCAGCACCATGAAGTGCTGCTGATCCGGCGGATTCGCGAGTTGCTGTACGAGCAGGGATTCACGATCAACGGCGCGCGCAACAGGCTCGATTCGCCGGCCGGCGAGCGGGCCGCGGCGGCACCCGTCGAGCCGGAGGCGCCGGCCACCGATGCACGCACACCGGGCAAGCCGGGCGCGACCGTCGACGTCATTGCATTGCGGCAGGCGCTGCTCGACGTGCTCGACGGATTGAAGCACGACTGAGTAACCGTCTTCCGAGTCAAGCGCGAAGCGAAGGATGAAATGAAAAGCCCGGTTGGCAGCGTGCCACCGGGCTTTTTTCATGCGTGCCGTGTGCGTTTCAGCGTGACGCGAGCGGGTTCTTCTGCCCCATGTCGACGACCAGCGTGCCGTCCGGCAGCATCCGCACCGAGCCTTGCGCGACCTGGCTGCGGTAGCCGTACAGGTCGAAACGCATCGGGCCGGCCTCGGCCGAATTCCGGATCAGCGCGCGCACGTTCAGTTCGAGCACGTTGAACATCTTCATGTCGCCGCCTTCCATCCACATGTAGCTCGGTGCATCGATCTGCGGCCGTCGCGGCGCGGGCGTGCCTGCCATGCGCCTGAACGTGAGGCGCAGCCCGTCGCGTTCGACCGTTGCCTGTCCGAGCTTGCCGTTCAGCACGGGTGGCGGGAACACGGTGTACTGGTCGAGCACGAGCGTGTCGCCACGCAGTTCCGCGCCGCGACGCTGCAACGGCGTCAGCGAAGCGAGCTCGATACCGAGCGAACGCAGCAGCTTCGCCTGCGGGATGCCGAGCACCGACACCTGGGATGGCTTGAACGCGAGATGCCGGTCATCGAGCACGGACAGCGTGCCGTTCATGTCGGTCGGCAGCCAGACGCCCGGTACGTGGTTCCACAGCTTGATGCCGCCCTGGACGCGCAGGTTCGTGCCGTCCGCGCTCAGTTGCAGGTCGTTGAGCGAGCGCGGCGAGTAGTCGAGCAGATAGTTGTTGAAGAGCGCTGACATTGCCTTCCACGACTCGACGACGGTTCCGCCCAGAATGCGGATGTCGTACTGGTTCGGATCGTCGAGATTGACGGGTTCGCCGGGCCGCTTCGATACGAGTTCCACGTCGAGGTCCTCGACGTGAAAGCCGATATCCCCGGACAGGTTGAAGTCGACGTTGCGCAGATGGATCGTCGGGTTGCGGTTCGACACGTGCCGTTCGTTGAACGGCGTGGTCGACGTGCGCCGCATGGCGACCTTCTGCATGCCGGGGTGAGCGGTGTTCGCCGCGAGTGCGTAGGCTTCCCAGTGCTGGCGTATGTCGCGCAGCGCATTCTGTTGCGCGGCGAGGAAGCTGTCGTTCAGGCGCGCGGTCGCGCTGCCGAGCAACGCGCCGCTGGCCGGGCCCGCATACGACGGCATCCGGATCGCCATCGCGCCGCTTTCGTCGAAATTGAAGTAGCCGGCCGATACCTGGTCGCGATAGTGATACAGGTCGAACACGAAAGTCTGGTCGCGCTTCGTGGAATCGACCGGACCGATCAGGATGTCCGCGTTCATCGGCATCGAGCGCATGAACTTCACGTCGCCGCCGCGAATGTACATCGCTTGCTGCGGCGCGTTCGCGGGCATCGCGAAGCCGGCATGCGTGCCGTCGTCGAGCTTCAGGTCGAGCCCGGCCGGCGTCACGCGCAGCGCGGTGATCGTGAGCTTCAGGCGCGGCGGCGGCATCAGCTTGTCGACCGACATCACGAGATCGTCGCCGGCGAGTTGCGCGATCGGCGTCTGGACTTTCAGCAGGTCGGCCATCTTCACGTTGGCCGCGCGCATCACCGGCTGCGCGTTGATGCCCGATACGCGCACGCCCGTCGGATGGAACACGAGCTGGCTGCCGTCACGGATCGCGAGGGTACCGGTCAGCGAGAACGGCACCCAGCCGTCGCGCTGCATCTCGCCTTGCAGATGGATCACGCCGTCGCCGGCCGACACGGCGAGCTTGCGCAGCGGCGCGTTGCGGTAGCCGAAGATGTACGTGTTGAAGAGGGCGGTGAGCTTCGCGTCGTCGAGCGTGACCGTGCCTTCATGCACGTCGATCTGGAAACTGGTCGGATCGTCGAACACGATCGGCGCGCCGGCTTGCGTCGGTACCAGCGTGGCCGACAACTGATGGATGAAGAAGCCGAGGTTGTTGACGATGCGGAAATCGACGTCGCGCAGGAACGTCATCGCGCCGTTCTGGCCCGAGTCGCGCAGCGTGAACGGGCGCGGTTGCGTGAGGCTGATCGATGCGAGCGACGGCACGGTGCGTGCGACCTGCTGCTCGCGGGCGAGGCGTTCGGCCTTGGTGCGTTCGATCTTCGTCGACGCGACCGACGTGTTGCCGTCACGCTGCGCGGATGATTCCGCGCAACCGGCGCACAGCAGCGCGAGCGTCAGCACGCCGCAGCCGAACACGCGGAATGTCCCGGGCGAGATGGGGCGGGCCGCACGTGGCGGGCCGGAAATCCAATCGAAAATTGCCAAAGGCGAGCGATGGCCGCGCCGGACCGCATTCCGCATCGTCTGTCTCCATGTCTTGTCGTGATCGACGGCGGCGCGCGCCACTGCACGGCGCGAGCGTCGATGCCGTGCAGTGTGGCATAGCGCGCTAGAGCGGCGTTACCAAACAACGGGCGCCGGGGCGCGGCGGTCCGGCGGGCTGCGGGACAATGGATTCGCGGTGGTTGGGCGGCGGGCTCAAACGGTCGTTTGGTTTGCGCGGCCCGTCGTCGGCGAATGCTTCTGCGACCTGGAAAATCCGTCGCAGCCTTCGCCAATGCGGGTTTCGCCGGATGCGACGGGCAGCGGCCGCGGCGGTCGAAGCGGGGATGCGATCCGGCCCCGTCGCAGCACCCCGCGGGTCGGTCAGACCAGCATGTGCTGCCGGATTGCGTTCAGCGTCGCCTGGTCGAGTTGGAGCCCGTTCGCGATATACGACGTCATCGAGCCGTACGACGCGGTGACCTGGTCGAATGCCGCCTGCAGATAGTCGGTGTGTGCGCCTTGCAGCGCGGTCATCATGTCCGCTGCATTTTGCCCGCCGGCTTTTTGTGCCTGGGCGACTGAAGCGGCGATTTCCGACGCGCTATAGACGTTCGTCAGCAGATAGTCGGCGAATATCGTCTGCTCGGACGCGCCGAGGATCGTGTGCAGGATCGCGGTTGCCCAGCCCGTGCGATCCTTGCCGGCCGTGCAGTGGAACACCAGGTTTGCGCCTGAGCCAGCGAAGCCGGTGAAGAGCGCGTGATAGCTGGCATGCGCAGCGTCCGACGTGACGAACGCGCGGTACATGCTCGACATGAATGCCGTCGCCGTGGCGCCGGTGGTCGGAATCGGATCGATGCTGGCAGCCCCGAGCACGTTGAGGTTTTGCCAGGTGGCGCCGGCCAGCGGCACATCCGGTTGCGTCTTGATCTCGGCGGGCGTGCGCAGGTCGCAGACCTGCCTGATGCCGAGCGTGCCGACGGTGGCGATGTCCGCGGCCGACAACGCGAGCGCGGATGAACGATAGATCACGCCTTTTTTCATCCTGGCGCCGCTCGTTGTCACGTAGCCGGTTCCGTCCGGCCCGGCCGTGTCGCGAAAATTCGATGCGGAACTCAGCCGCGGTGTCGTGATCGGCGCGACCGAAATCGAGTCGCCTCCGCATGCCGACAGAAGCGATGCGCTTCCGAGCGCCACGCCTATCGTGCCGGCACCCAGCCGGAGAAAATGTCGACGGGTAATTTCGTTTTTCTGATGCATTCAATGCCCTGTGTCGAAGACGGTTACAAGAGGTCGCGACTGCGGGGTTGACCGAAGTCGCCCATGTCTCACGCGACGCGGCAAAGCCGGGGCGGCCGGATCGATCGGCATGCAGTCGGACGGTCCGCCCATGCGCATCGATCTCGCGCCGGGTAACCGCACGGTAGCGATTTGCGGCGAACCGGCCATCGTCCTTTTCGATTAGGTCGGAATGCGGGTTGCCGGTGTCGGCTGCGCGTTGTCGACAGGTAGGATCGGCGGCGGCAGCGAGGTAAGATCGGCATCAGTGGCTGTATCGACCAAAGCAAAGTAGCCATCACGGGGAAACGTCATGGATCTCAAGGAAGTCGACGTACTGGGTGCGGGCGTGGGCGATCACTGGTACTACGCGTCGAAGGCGAGTGCGATCCGTCGGTTCCTGGGGGTGCCAGGCGCGAACCGGATACTCGATGTCGGTGCAGGCTCGGGCTTTTTCTCGAAGCACTTGCTGGAGCGTACGCAGGCGACGGAGGCGTGGTGTGTCGATACGAGCTATGCCGACGATACCGACGGCGAGGCGTCCGGCAAGCCCATCCACTTTCGGCGATCCGTTGACCGATTCGACGCCGATCTCGTGTTGCTGATGGACGTGCTCGAGCATGTCGACGACGATGTCGGTCTGCTCACGCAGTACGTCAGGGGCGCGCCTTCGGGCAGCCGCTTCCTGATCACGGTTCCCGCGTTCCAGTTCCTCTGGAGCGGTCATGACGATTTTCTCGAGCACAAGCGCCGATATACGCTCGGCAGTCTCGAGGACGTGGTGCGTCGCTCGGGGCTTGACGTCGAGCACGGCGCCTATTATTTCGGTCTCACGTTTCCGCTTGCGGCAGCGTTGCGGCTCGGCGAGCGGGTGCGACGGCAGCCGAGCGAGCCGGCGTCGCAATTGCGTCGTCACCATCCGTTCGTCAACGGCCTGCTCAAGTCGATCTGCCGGATCGAGTTGCCGATCTTCCGCTTCAACCGCGTCGCCGGGCTGACAGTCATCTGTGTTGCGCGCAAGCGGTGAATGCGATGCGGGGCCGTGTGGCCGGCGCGCGAATCGTCCATGCCACGCGCGTCGTTGCTCGCATCGGCGCCTTCACGCCAAAAAATTTCACAAGAATATTCACAAAATGCATGCGACCCGTTCTAAATCGGAAAACTGTCTGTTATAATTTTTTTCTTTCGGGGCGTAGCGCAGCCTGGTAGCGTACCTGCATGGGGTGCAGGTGGTCGGAGGTTCAAATCCTCTCGCCCCGACCAAGTAAAATCAAGCACTTAGCTTGGCACGAAAGACCGGCGAAAGCCGGTCTTTCTGTTTTTCCCCCTACTTTTCCATCTACCGCACCGCTCACTGGTGGTTCGTTGCGGATTTTTGATCGGGCGGTGCCACGCGCCGATGCATGCAATCAAGTGCAACGGGCCGCTGAGTCCATTGCCTGCATGTCCCGCGTCCGTCATTCGAGTGACCGAACGTCAGCTTTTCCGTCAGTCCTTCCATATCTCTCGGTCAAAGCCGAGCTACCCAATGACTCCGGCGACAGCTCGTCCGTCGCAGGTGCATCCGTCTAAGCGACCTCGCCGATGCCGTGGCATCAATCGGCTATATTGGAAATGCCTTTAGGAAAACAACGTCAGGCGGGGGTGCCATGAATAACGATAGCTACGGCAAGTCGGGGCCGGCATGGGGAATAGCCGCTGGATTGATTTTGGCGATTGTCGGGTCGAGCATGGGGCTGTTCCCCAAGCTTCTGCATAGCTCTGGCGCCCTGAACGATTTCGTTGCGGCCGGAGTAACGATGGTCGGGATTTTCCTTGTTGTCTACGCAATCCACGAACTGCGCAGGAACCGCCATCGCTAATTGGCCGAGCGTTCTTCGCAGGTGCCTACGAGAAGGTCGTCAACGATTATTTCACCTGCCGAGCGGCCAGCGCGCAAAGCATCGAGTCCATCGGCAAACAGCTTGCCATGGTCGTCAGCCAGCCGAATGGGTGCTAAGAAGAACGATGGCACATTCGTTGCTCGAATCTGGACTACTGCAATGTATCCACGTGGGGCGTCGTCATCGAGCGTCACATCGAATCCGGCCGCGCCGACTTTGTGTTCGCAGCGAACGTCGATCGTATATCCACGGTAGGTGTACTCGGTGGTCATGTTTGCCTCGCTGCGAGTGGGGCACCGTTCAAAAGTTTGCACGCGGAAGTATAGCCACGCGACCCCGAACTGCGAGATGAATCTTGCCTATGCGGACCAGTCGCTGCTATAGGCCAACTCGATGATTTTCTTCGTAGGAATACTTGCCCGGAGTTGGGCGATGGCGTCGTGACGGAACAACTTGCATCGAGCGATCTCATTACTCGCTTGCGGCCTCAGGTCTGCCAAGAGTTCACCAATAAACACATGATGCAATTTTGATAGGCCGCCGAAGTGCATCACGTATTTCAGATCCAAGCCGACTAGGCCAGTTTCCTCCTGAAGTTCGCGGTGTGCGGCTCCCAGCGGTGTCTCGCCAGTCTTAATTGTGCCGCCGGGCAGCGCCCATCGCGACGCAGCGCGGGCGACTAGTAAGACGCGCTGCCCCTGGACGCACACAACTGTTGCGCGTTCTTTGATGGGGGCAAGATCGGATTCTGGGCTGCTCATGAAGTCTGAGGGTCGAATGTTTTTAGTACTTTAGTGCTGCGATGTAGGGCGATCGTAGTGGGAGAGCTGCGGAGTCGATCGATGTGAGCGGTGGTTGTCCTCGGTCTGTAGCAATAGCGATTCAGGCGTTGGGCGTAGGTTCGTGTGCCCAAGCCGTGTCATGCAAGGCGCAAGTGCCGCTGCACCAGTGGGGTGACGGTTGCACCGGTGGAGGCGCGAGCGTGCTCATGTGATGAGGAAAAGTTGCTTTGGTGACCCGAGTTTACAGCGGCCCGGACGGGGCCGCTCGAAGTTCACGATCCGGCTAATTGTCGTCGATGGCACGCGGTGGCAACCAGCCAAAGGTGACCATTCCGACTGGTTCGAATTGGCAAAAATCTGACAATTGCTGCTACCGTTATACGAGAAGAGGCACATCGCTACGGTTTCGATGTTGAAGGTTGTCAAGGCTCTTGACAGCCTAGATTAACGCGATCCTTAAAGTGAAAAATCTCTGCACAAACTTCAGTGAGGACGCAATATGCCCAAGAATGGCCACAATCCAGAGCGAAAGCAACTCGACGTCGAGCTACATCACGAACAATTTGGGCGACTAGGATCTGGCATTCTGCGTTTCGGAAGTAATCAATGGGCCTGCGTTAATCTCTCGATCTCAGATAATGCTCCAGAGTTGCGCGTAGACGGCGCGAAATTTGATCTCGTTAAGGCCGTAACAAACGAAGGAACGACATTTAGTCTTTGCGAATGCGAGGCTAACGGTATTGCACTTTACGCAAACTATGTGATCGATGGCGACTTGAGCAAAGTAGAGTTCGACTCAATTTATGTGCGGTACAGCGACGTATCTGAGTGGTTTCTCCGCTGGAGGACAGTTGATGGCTCAGTTGGTGAAACGCTTACTTGGAAGCGGATTCCGAAGGATATCGACGTCACCGTCAAAACCGACGAAGAGCACTTTGACCTGCGAAGTGAATATCGTGCCTCTCGCAGTCAACGGGGTGAGGATTTGGTCCTACATGAACATATTGAGTTCGTATTTTCGGCGAAGACCAGCCAGTTCGGGCTCGCAGATGTGAAGGCTAAGACACACGAACTCTCGTGTCTGCTATCCATTTTACTTGCCTATCCGGCTACCATCGTAAATGTCATGGTCACGTCGGAATCCGGCCGATCCCATAGAGTCCATTTCCCGACGTTCAAGCGCCCCGAGCGAGACAAAGATGATCATAGCTTCTGGCTTCAATGCTTTATCCAGCAGCCTGCTTTGGACGGCCGGTGGCAGTCAATCGTCGACCATTACTACCAATCCAAATACAGAAAGGTATGTTGGGTACGATTGGCCGGCATGCAGCGATACGACGGATTTTGGGAATACAAGGCGTTGGGATACGTCAGTCTATTGGATAGCTATCTGGCTATTCGATTTGATGGGGAGAAGTCCTCTGAGTCTCAGCCGCCGTCTGCGAAGAGGATGAAAAAATTCCGCTTGAATCTCGCTAATGAGCTACCGGACATGCTGGATGAACAACGAGATAAGATTGTTGAGATCGCAAGCGGAGCATTTGCATCAGATAACCTAAATTTGGAAGGCAAGTATCGGCGAGCGATTGCGGCTACAGATGTTGATATTATGAAAATAATAAATATGTCGGAGGCTGAGTTTGCTCTGATCAAGAAGGTCCGCAACAGCGTGGCGCATGGAGATGATCACGGTTTAGAACAGGAGCAGTTCCCTATCGTAATTCGGGCTGAGTCAAAAATTGCGCTGCTCCTGACTTATTGGGCATTCTTGGACTTTGGGCTCACGACTGAGGATTTTATCGATTGCCTGAAGTATACGCATAGCAGGCTTAAGCTCGCTGCTGCGATCGATCGCGTTCATATGGATCGCGTTACTGGAGCTGCCGAATTTTTTCCTGTGACGGGGGAGAAGCTTCAGCAGCTCCGCGCTATTAAGGGTTTGCGAGTTTATGGCTGTTGTGTCGAAGACGAAAAGGGGGAGCTTGCATTTTCTGAAGAATTCACCAGAAAATATAATGATTGGATACATGATGTAACCAAGACTTCGGGGATACAAGATCCCGAAAAAATATTTGGTGTCAGTAAGGAGCAAGCCAGGTTCGTGGCGCAAGGTTACTTCGAGTTTAACGACGAGCGCCTTGATGTCCATAATATCTGGATTATCAAGAAAAGCGGCAATTTGAAGTAGAAGTGATCATGATTTACACCGACTAGCATGAATATAGATCCGACTGCTTCGATCCAGCTGGATTTGACCGCTTTGGCTTGCGGATTCAACCCGTCCATGCTACTAGCGAAGGTGTGGTGCGTCCGGGGGAAGCAACTGGATTGTCTGCAATCAATTGCAAGTCAATAACCGGCAGATCAAGCTGAGGCGGCGCGATCACGTACGCGCATGATGACTTGGCGTGCGACTCCATACTCTTTGGCAAGTGCGTAGATCGTCGCACCGTGCGCGAGGCGTTGCCGCACTTCTACCTGTTGTTCTTGGGATAGCGCTGAGGGGCGGCCCAGCTTGCGGCCTTCGGCCCTTACGCGCTGCAAACCTGCTTGCGTCCTCTCGATCAATAGATCGCGTTCGAATTGTGCGACGGCGGTTAGGACGCCCATCGTCATCTTTCCAGCGCTTGAAGTTAGATCTACGCCGCCGAGGGCGAGACAATGCACGCGCACACCCGTATCGGCAAGCCTACGAACGGTTTGTTGCACATCGATAGCGTTGCGGCCGAGTCGGTCGAGCTTGGTGACGACGAGTACATCACCTTCCTCGATGCGGTCCAACAGCTTCTGGAATCCAGGGCGGTCGATGACGGGCACACTGCCACTAATATGCTCGCTGATCGTGCGTTTTACCGTCACTTCGAAGCCCGCCGCCTTAATCTCGGCGATCTGATTTTCGGTGTGTTGGTCGGCCGTACTGACGCGGCAATAGGCAAAGACGCGACTCATGGTGACTCTTCTGGAGTTTTGCAACTGATTGCAAGACCATCGTAAAAGCACGGGGTACTAAAACGTAATTCAATTTTAGTACATAGGTACGAAAACTAAAGGCCTAGTTTACGTACTTCATGTCGACCGAAGGCGTCCATGTGTACGCAACCGGTCGTATTCGTACATGCCCGAACGCCGGCACTGGTTGGGAGGAATGACCGCGTGCTCGCCGTAGGGTTACATTTGGGAGGGGGAGCGCTACAGTGAGTCGGCCGCAATCAAGTACACCAGTGCCGTTTGTCGCAACGCCCGCGTGTCATCCAAGCTCTCCTTCATCGGACGAATCAGTCCTTCCAGATTTCCCGATCCAGGCTGAATTGCTCGATCACGCCTTCGACAAGCTGTCGCTGATAGGCCGACAGGCCCCGTAAACGACTGACGAGTTCAAGCTCTTCTGGTGTTGGCGTGATTGCTTTCTCCGCTTTTGCCTGCTGAGGTGGCTTGGGCGGGCGCTTCATATCCGTGACGCCAAACCGAAGCCACTGCTCGGAAACATTCAGCCATGCGGCAAGCGTTTTGATCTTGTCGATGGTCGGGCGAGCGGCCCCCGTCAGCCATTTCTGTGCGGCTTGAGGTGTGATCGGCTCGGCCGGATGGCGAAGATTGAACTGGATAGCCAGTTCCGACGCAGTCTCGATGCGTTTCGGGCTGCGTTTCAGGGCCTGCTTGAGGCGGGCCGCGAATTCTTTTTTCTCGTCTGAATCAGGCATGCCCCAAGTCTCGGGCACGCCGAACTTGCTCTGGAAACCACTTGGTTGTTTATTTTAACCAATCGGTTCTAAACTAAGACGACTGGCAGTGACACATCCGGCAAGCAGTTGTCGGCGTGCTGCCAATCAAGACGAATTACGACGGCTTACCCGGACTGAGTTCGTCTCGTGCAATTGATTGCAGCGCAATGCCGGCTCGCGGATGCCATCGACCCGGGCTCGCCACCGTTGCCTTGACCCCGGAGCTAGCCATGAAGATGAAAATCTATGAAAAGAAGAGGCCGCATCCGCTTGCCGTCAAGGAACCGTCGATCCATGCGCCACTGCTGAAGTTCCTCGCCGCATCTTGTATCGCCGGGGTGCTCAGTTTTGCGATCGAGTTGATCACGGGGGTGCCTGTATACGCACCACTGCCCAACGCAACTGCCACCGGCACCGAATGGCATCCAGGTGGCGCGAAGGACGCGGTACGCCTGTATTCGATGTACCCGGATGACGTGACGTTTTCGTCGCTGCGCCAAGGGAATGGTGATGTGACTTGCATCGTTGCGACCGGTACTTGGAGTGTCGGGGCACGCGAAACGCGCCGATTTGTCTACGATTCGACCGGTCTGTCGTCCGATTCTAGCCACTACCACAAGGCCTGTGACCAGAGCTAATTGCTTGAATTTGGGGCATGGGCTGGCGCAACATACTTGCACGATGGTCTTCGCGAGTATGTTCGGTGTCCGTCAACAGGCCAGACAGATGTCTGGCACGCGTGATGTAGTCCGCTCCTAATCAATCGCATGCAATCGAGTGCAGAAAGGGGAGCCCTTTCTATTTGGACGCTGTCTGGCATGAGTCGATGCAACCCGCCAAAGTATCGCGAATGCCTCCACTGCCGGATCGACCGGCACGCGTTCCTTTTCCACGGGTGGTGGCTTTTGCTCACCGTTACTGGATGTGTTGTCTTCAATTGTCAAGGCCGTCTCCGTTTCGGAACGTCGCCTTATAATTTCACTTTCGACTTTGACATTGAGTGCGTCAATCACCAACGACATCAATGCAATTGATTGCAGAAATCACGTGATGCCGTGCTTCGTGCGGCCGTGACCCTCGTCTCTTCTTGATGCGACAGATCGTGTCTACGAAAGTGTCCGTCTGCAATATGACTCTTCACTAACGTCGGGGGGAACTGCCATGGTGCTTGATTTAACCAGTAGGCTTCTTGCAGGCAATTACCATTGACCGCTCGTTTGTCTTCGCCCCGAACAGTCCACCGCCACCGGCGCCGACGGTTGCTGTACTTTCATCGCTTCGGTCGAGTACGTCATAGCCGGCTGTCTTGCATAGATTGCCAGCGGCCTCGAAACATTTGTCCCATCCCCGAGCTAGGCCGCTGCAATTGAGGGCAAAGGCAGGACGCCCGTCGGGAGCGTAGCTTTCATGGACAGTGGCGCACGATGCGAGCGTCACACACAGAGCGAGCATGCAAGTTGTTTTCATTGTTTCCCCGCTCGTGATTCGACTGTCGCACCACATTGGTTGCTGGGACTGTAGGAATGTGCGCTTTGCCGGGAGTGCATCGAATGAACTAGCTCGGAGGAGCGCGGCACACTAGCAAACTGTATCGGGTGTCTTGGCCGCTGGGGCGATTGGATCGTCGTCGCAGGCATCAGCCTTGATCCACCGGAACAGCGACGTGCGTGGCATCGACAGTCCGACATTTTTCATTGGCAACTTACACTTAGGTACCCCAATGGTCAAAAGCAATCGTGCAATCAAGTGCAGCAAGCGTAGCAGTCTGAGTGTTGCCGTACCGATATCACAGGACTGAGCAAAAAACAGTCGCACGACTAGCGACGTTGGTCCGTGCCGCGCCTAGGGCGTCCGTATTTCCACACTATAGTCGCCGATGCTGACGTAATCCACGACGTAGTGCTTTCCCCAAAGCGATGATTGCGGTCGACGGTCTACATTGTGACTATCGAGCGCTTTCATTGCATGATGCGATTGACTCGCTCCAATCGCGTGGAAGACCCCGGGGGGCGATATGGATTGCTCAGTGACGCAATGCCTGGCCTTTGGCGTGGTGTTGACTGTTGCATTGCCACGAGCTTGGTCAAATGGGTCTAGCGACTTGCCTTTGTCGTCGGGCCTGGAATCCATTTGGGGCTACCCGATGGTCAAGCCGAAGAAGGCCGTGCACAGAAATCGCTCAGAGGCGAGCGGCTCGGTGGGCCTCAACACCGACGCCAGATACCGATTGCGGCGGCACAACAGGCGGTCCGCACGATCCACCATACCCGCCCAAACCCCCGAATCCGCTGGAATAGATTCGTGCTGGGGGGCGTGGTCACTCGATCGATCCGCCTCTTAGGGGCAAGCAATTGCGAGCACTCTCGTCGGCACAATTAATCACAATCCATCGGGGCGCACATGACAATTATCAAGCGGGCGTGGCGGGGAGAAGAACGGCTAGCA
This sequence comes from Burkholderia sp. Ap-955, assembly GCF_011753045.1. Classification (NCBI taxonomy): domain Bacteria; kingdom Pseudomonadati; phylum Pseudomonadota; class Betaproteobacteria; order Burkholderiales; family Burkholderiaceae; genus Burkholderia; species Burkholderia sp. Ap-955. The sequence continues at coordinate 59,357 of NZ_VWWH01000021.1, read as the reverse complement.
AAGGTTTGGTGGGTAATTGGTGTGCCTCTAAACATAGCCCTCGCCGCGTTCGATCGGGGTGCCGTCACGGGTGCGTTTGGGCCGTCGGCTGATCCGTCTAGCGATCCAGCCACGGCGTTATTTATCGTACTCGGAACTTCGTTTGCTGTATGGGGTGGATGGGCATATGCGGCTTGGCGTTGCGCGTCAAATGTCGACCGACCTATTTGGAGCTGGGTCGCGCGGGGCTTGCTCATAGTCAACTTTGCATATGGGCTGATCATCCTGGGGGCGACAGCGCAGCAACTACACGATGCTTGGAAGCTCCGCGTCCCGCAAACTGATCCGACCCAGTTGCAATTCGCGCAAGTTCCGCAAGGCTCCCAAAGTAATCAGACTGTAGAAACGACGCTTCGATCAGCGGCCTCCCCACAACCTGATGCTCTTGCGCTAACCACTGTGCCATCTGTCGATGGGAAGTCGTCTGCAACTGTCTATTTGGATAGTCGCTGGCGGGCAATTACGCCGCCGTCAAACGCGCGTCCCGGTGTGAAATATCTCGAATACGAAGGGCTGCACGAAGTGGCGATCTTCGATTTCACGCAAACGAATCAAACGCCGGAGCAAGTTAGTCTTGACACTATAGCGTCGCTATCGGGATTTGCCGTAGGTGCAAAGCCATTTTCGGCAGAACTGAGTGGTCATACAGTTTGGTTTGCCGATATGACAGGAAAGGTTCGAGGTTTATCTCAGTACTTGAGGCTGTATGTATTTAGAAATGCAAGCGGAAAGATGTGGCAGATATTAATGGTGAGCGCTTACCCGGTCGATCAAAGGTTCAACGAACGGGCGGACGCGTTTGCACGAGCAGTTGCGACATCCGATTGATTACACTGGCGCTTCCCGTTAAGGGTTATTCGAGGGTGGTGTCTGTTGTTACTTGCAATTGAGTGCAGGGACGACCTCGCAAGGATTACTCGCTTGCGGCACGCAGGCGGTGGGGATTGGTGGCCGAACACGCTAATGGGGAAACAGGACGGGGATGAACAATAGAACTGCATGGGAAACGGCAGCCGAGGCACAGGGAACGACCGAATCGGAGCGCGTTTTGACGAGGCTCGCTCGCAAAGCGTTCCTGAGTCTTTGGAGCTACCCTAACGTCTATAGCGACGAAGGGAGGGTAGGAGGCAAGGGTGACGGAAAGGAATTGGTAGATCTGTTGATCGTTTTTGGCAACGACGTGCTGTTATTTTCGGACAAGCACTGTATGTTCCAATCGGATGTGGATATCAAGATTGCTTGGCGACGGTGGTACAAGCGGGCTATCGAGAAGTCCGCAAGACAACTTGCTGGCGCGGAAGGTTTTTTGCGCAGATTTCCAGATCGCATATTTGTCGACAAAACATGTCAAACAAAATTGCCTGTGGCACTTCCAGACTCAAGCGTCGCCCGCTATTTCCTGATCGCCGTTACGCGGGGTGGTCATGATGCGGCGCGGCGCTACTTCGGAGGCGGAAGCAGCGGCAGCATAATGCTGAACAATACGATAGACGGGGAGGCGCATTACGCACAACCATTTGAAGTCGGTTATCCCCTTGGAAGCCGTCGATTCGTTCACGTCTTAGACGAGGTGACAGTCGACACCCTTTTGGAGGAATTAGACACTGTTCCGGATCTGGTGGACTATCTCGCCTGCAAGGAACGTTATTTCGGTACGAACGGAGTGTTCGTACATATCGCAGGTGAGGAGGAGTTGCTGGCGCGTTATGTTTGCACCATGGACGAAGACCGGCACACTTTGCCCGAGATTCCGACCGGTGCCGCAAGTGTCCTCCTCTTAGAGGGAGATTGGCGAACCTATAGTTCAAGTCCCCAGCGAGCTGCAAAGCGCGAAGCTGATCGCGGGAGCTACATGTGGGATGCGCTTATTGAGTATCAGGCGTCATTCGTGCGTGCAGGGACAGCGGTCGGGTTCCCGGGAGAGTCGGCGGACACTATCGATCACGAGCGAATTTTGCGGGCCCTCGCGGCTGAGCGACGGCAGACAAGGCGCGAGCTTGCGGAACATTTTCGATTTGCGCTCTCGAAGAGCGAGCCGGGTAAAAAGTTCGCGCGCATGGTTTTGAGCAGTGGCAATAAATCTGCGGCATACGTATTTCTTACTATGCCTAAGCCGTCTGATATCGATTATGAAGAATATAGGGAAATACGCACGGCTTCATTGCTCGCATACTGTCATGGTATCAAGCAACGTTTTCCTTTCGTGACTGAAGCGGTCGGCATAGCGTCTGAGCCCGTATCAGAGGCGATATCCTCGCAAGACTTCCTGTATGTTGATCTCACAGGGGAGTTGAGCGCCGAGGAGGCTGCTACCTGGAAGGCCGCGATGGAGGAACTCGATGTATTTCAGACTCCTCCCGAGGACTTGACCTGCTTTGCGACAAAAGACCACGAGTTCCCGCTGCCTTTCGAATTCCAAGGCCCGTCGTTCTATGAGTATGGCTCGGGTATCCCAATGAACAGGGCCGAGCGCCGCAGGATGGCGCGGGAGGTTCGGAGAGAAGCTAAGCAGTCGAACAAGCGGAAGCGATAGATGGCAGGCTACGGCGTTGAAGGCGTGGAGATCACGCCCTTATGTTCGTGCGCTTGCGGAAACCGTGAGTCTTGTTTGTACATACTCGATTTCTGTTCGAGTTCTTGTGGCGTTTGGTTGGAGATTTTTGAGGCGGCGCCGAGTGTCAGTCAATCGTCTGATATTTTCTGCACTCGATTGCAAGGCACGATGTATCGACATGGTTACTGGCCTGACGTTGACTGAAGCGGACGTGTGCTGACTGAACGATCATCGTCTCATTTCTTACGAGTGCTTTTGACAGCGAGTGCGGCAATCGTCAACTGGTCATGCAATCAAGTGCACGAGCCTCTTCGATTGCAATCAAATGCAGATGTCTAACCGAAGTTGTTTCGCTGCTCGCTCAGGGAATCCGCTCATCAATTTTGATGGATTCCACCATGGAGCTATGCAAGATTTCAGGCTTGCGCGAAACGTCTGCTTGTACTTCTTGGGCACGTTCGACAAGGCGGATGGGACGCCTTGGCAAATGGCTTGATCGACGAATACTTTCCATGCCAGTGGATCTTTCTGAACACTGTCCTTGAGTTTTGAAATACAAAGAACTAGAACGTCGGAAAACAGGTTGTTCAGTTCGGAAAGATAAGTAACGGGCAGATTTTTGCCATTCACTCTTTCCTCAATCCGAAGAAGAATCGAGAATTTGCTGGGTAGTCCTTTAGCTTTCAATTGCTTGGCTTTGTCGTATACGCAAAGCTGGCGAGGTGATTTTTTTGATCCAACATAGCTGGTGCCATCATAACTTGGTGGCCATTTGCCCGCGCTATTCGGTCGCGATCGTGGCTGATAGTACAAGTGCTCGTTCCATTTCTTCCCGACGAAGTCAACTGCCACTTCGAACTCTCTAAGATAGCCTTTGATGAGGGTGGTGCGGTATTGGGCGGGACCGAGGATTTCTGATTTGTAAATAAACTCTTCGAAAGCCTTGGGGGAAAGTCGCTGCGGGAATATTGTGTACCGGACAAAATAGTCTCCGTAGGTGCTGAGCAGATCAACCTGTATATTTCCACTCAGGAAGATCGCTGTGGATCTTTTGACTGATTTTTTGCTTGTTGGATAGAACGCCTTGGTGCCATACATCTTACAAAGGGTCTTCAGGGAATTAAGTGCTTCCAAGTAGACTTTCTTAGTAATTTTCTTTTGGATGACAGTGCGATCCAATCTGGAAACAAGGCAAACAGTCATTTGAGCCACTCCGTTGGCTTTTCCCTAAGACCTTTTCCTCACGCGCGCCTGTTGTTGTGTCGATGGGGGCGCGATGCGGATTACGGTGGGGTTCGACGCGGCGCGAAATATTGACCCGTGTGATGTCCCGTCTACCCTGTGGTAGATCCGCGATTGCAGGCTTCAGTTGCGTGAGTTGGTTATGGCGTTGTGCCGACTCGACGAGTCGGTCAGCACAACGTGAGGTAATCATTTTTCGAGAAATTCCTTGACCACTTCAGTTCGCCAATATGGGCGCCCGTCGTTTCCGCAGGGGGGCGGGACGCGCCCCTTTTTGAGCCGCTGATAGAACGCGCTAGCGGAGATTTCGCCTAGATACCATTGGAAGTGTGCTACCCGAACTCGCCCGGGTTGATCTAACGAAACAGCGGGGCGTTTGGGCATCGTGTGCCCATTGGGTCGCTTGCGTTGTACCGTTGCCGCCGAGCCAGGACCGGCTGCGGGTTTGCCAGAGAAGGTTACGGTCATATCATGCGCTCCAACGATGGGGCGCACGACGCGCCGCCAGTTAAAAAAACCGGCGATCAATTACGCTCGTGGGAAATTGAGCGCCGGGAGTGCGAACGAACCCTTGCGGGCTCATCGTGATCCACTCCATTGGCGCGATGAGGTTCTGCTTGCTTGTGATATTAGGATGCCACGCGTTGATTCAAGATGCAAACGCCTAAAAAAATCTATGCGACATTCATCTGAAGTACAGCAACATTTTCGGAGTTTGCGGCGCTCAGCAATTCAAGCCGGGTGCCGAGTTTCTGCCAGGCCTCTCGCATTTGCGGCTCGTAGTTATACGTCTGATAAGTTCGCCGAATTCGATTTTCATCAACATGGTTGAGGGTTCGCTCGATTACTTCCGGGAGCACATTTAGCGACTGCATCAGCGTTGCTGCGGTCCGACGGAGATCATGTGACGTCCATTTCTCGTTACCCAACTCCAGCGCATGTGCGTGTTTCACTGTTCGCTTCGCATGAGCGTCGCGCGTGCAAAATCGCAGTTGTCTATCGGCAATCTGCTTGGTGATGCTCTTGCAATCGATGTGACTTTCTCCGCGAGCCGCAGGCATGAGCCAGATGTTGCTGTCGGAGATCGCGAGCAGGGCTTCCACGTGCTCCAGAGCGAATGGCGAAAGGAAGATGGTGTGTGGCTTCGCGTTCTTGGAGTGCTCGGCCGGGATGCGCCATGTGCCGGCATCTACATCGATGTCAGCTCGCCGCGCCTTAGAAAGCTCCCCAACACGAGCGCCCGTAGCCAGCATCAACCACACTGCGTGCCGAGTGGCTTCCGGCAGCCCACTGGAGCAAAGCGCCTTGGGCAGTGCACGCAGTTCGTCTGTCGAGAGCGTGCGATTTCGTTCGGTTTCTTTCCCCCCAGCGTGTTTTTTCTCAATACCGGCAGCGGGGTTGGATGGGATGAGTTCCCGCACGACGGCGAAGCCGAACATTTGTCTCAATTCTGCCAGTAGTCGATTCGCAAGCCGCATGGCGCCTCGGTTCCGGGCGCGATCGAGTACACACATAACGTTCGCGCGCGTCACGTCTGCGGCATATCGCGTTCCCATGACAGGCATGACGTCTTTTTCAAACCCCCGCCGGGTTTCTGCCCCTTTGTCCTTCCTCTTGGTAAGGTCTTTATCTGCCCACTCCTCGAACAACTTGCGAACAGTGGGGCGGGCAAGCTGGCTTTCGAGATCTGTAATCCTCGCCGACTGCTCGGCGCGTGCCCTGAGCTTGGTCGCTCGTTTTTCCTGCGCTGGATCGATCCCCTGTTGGATCAACCTGCGGGCTGCATCTCGCTTGAGTCGAATGTCACCTAGTGCTGCTGTCGGCCACGTACCGCACGAGAGTTCGTGAAACTTACCCTCGCGCTTGTAGGTATAGGCGAAGCTGACGGAGATCCGCCCGGACTTCCCCAACCGAACGCGGCCTTTCAGATTTCCCGTGTCGCGGAGGACTCTGCCATCGTCGGTTGGCGTGAGTCCTTTCAATCCCAGAGCAGTGAGAGCTTTCATAGACTCCTCCCTTTTCCCCCTACGTTTCCCCCTACCGATGCGTCGGTTGGAGTAGGGGGAAACGGGATGCAAACGCATGGCAACGATCCGCTGTCCCCCATGCCTAATAGATGTGCAGCAAGAGCCAGGATTTTCAAGGGCAGGTCAGGTTGCTGGAGCGCCTAAATGGGGTGCAGGTGGTCGGAGGTTCAAATCCTCTCGCCCCGACCAGATAAAGAACCCGCGTCAGCTCAGGCTGACGCGGTTTTTTTCTTGCCGGTCGCTTTTTTGCACATCGCGGCGCGGCCCCGGTAAAATGCAAGGTTGATCCACGGAAAGCGCCGTGATTTAGCGGAAGAGGATTCCCCGAACATGACTGATCTTCGTCTTACCATGCGGTTCGCTGCAGTGCTCGCCACCGGCGCGCTCGTCGCCGGTTGCGGTACGTCGTCGCCCACGAAAGTGGACTACAAGAGCGATTCGAAATCGAAGGAAGCGTCGCTCGCAGTGCCGCCCAACATGCTCGACGAGACGGCCGATCAGCGTTCGCTGCCGCCCCAGGGCGGCGCGACTTCCCTGTCCGCGCTTCAGCAGGTCCAGCAGGCCGCGCCTGCGCTGGACACCGTTGCTCCGGCCGTCGCCGGCATGCATATCCAGCGCGACGGCACCGAGAGCTGGCTCGTGATCGACGGCAAGCAGCCCGCCGACGTCTGGCCGCAGGTTCGCCGCTTCTGGCAGGAACAGGGCTTCCTGCTCGTCGTCGACCAGCGCGACAAGGGCGTGATGGAAACCGACTGGAACGAAACCCATCCGCAGATCAACGACGGCCTGATCCGCAGCGTGATCTCGAAGGCGATGGGCAACTCGTACGTGACGGCCGAGCGCAACAAGTACCGTACGCGTCTCGATTCGGCACCGAATGGCGGCACCTACGTGTTCATCAGCCAGAAGGGGATGCGCGAAGCGATCACGGGCTCGAACAACGATTCGAGCAAGTGGGAAGCGAAGCCGAATGATCCGGCGCTCGAGACCGAATACCTGAAGCGATTGATGGCCGTGCTCGCACAGAACGAGCAGCGTGCGAAGAACGGCGAGCCCCCAATCGCGAACATCAAGGACAACACGGTACCGGTGGCCAAGGACAAGAAGGCCGACGACGCATCGTCGAAGGCTGCTGCAGCGATTGCCGCGCAAAACGTCTCCCGCACGTCGGCGCAAGGCAACGATGCGGCCGATGCTGCCGTCCCGTCGGAAGTCACGCTCGGCGAGCCGTACGACCGGTCGTGGCTGCACGTCGGTCTCGCGCTCGATCGTGCGAACTTCACCGTCGACGATCGTGATCGCACGAAGGGCCTGTATTTCGTGCGCTATGTCGATCCGAAGGATCTGACTTCGGCCGAGCAGGGCTTCTGGAGCCAGTTGTTCCACGGCAAGAAGGAAAAGCAGGCGAAGCAGTACCGTGTCAACGTGAAGGCACTCACGGCCGACCAGACGCGCGTCGCGATCGTCGACGATTCGGGCGCGATCGATACGTCGTCGCCGGCTCGCCAGATCATGGGGCTGCTCGTGAATCAGCTTCGCTGATCTCGACGTTTCTCCGCATCAATGAAAAGCCCGCCACATGGCGGGCTTTTTTCATGGCCAATCGCCGGCGCGCACGAGTGGTGGAGGTTCGGTCCCTCCTCGTGACGTTACGTAACATCCGTGCGTTACGGCGGCGAAACACCGGCCGTATCGTCGGCGTTCAAAAATTTATCCTTATAAATCAATTGGATGGTTGATTCGCGTCAGTTGGCACGCAACCTGCTTTATATGTTGGAATTGTTGAAACAGGGAGGATGGCGTCAGATGCCGGGCGTGCGCCGTGAGCGCCCGATCAACGGTATCGACGTCTTCGAATGTCGACGCGGCAAGCGTCGGCGCAACGGATGACGATCCGCGCCAGCGTGCGGATCTCGATGGCCCCGTCGCCTATCCTCGTAGGGCGACGGTTTCGCCCGCGCTTCTCTGAAGCGCGGGCTATTTTTTTGGGGGGGGGGCCGTCGTGCGGTGCCGTCCGGGCGCAGCCGATGCACGATTCGCGTATTCTCGGGCTTTTCCAGATGAAGGGGAGCGGGAATGGCGGAAATTGCAGTCGTGGCGCTGATCGTGGCGAAGCCGGGCGCCGAGGAGGAGTTGCGTGCTCAGCTCGAAGCGATCGTCGAGCCGACCCGCAACGAAGCAGGAGCGTTGCAGTACGACCTGCATCGGGACCTGAAGGAGCCGGCGCGATTCGTATTCGTCGAGCGCTGGGAAAGCGAGGAGGCACTGGCTGCTCATGCGCGTTCCGCGCACATTCTCGCTTATCGGGAAGCGGCCGCGGACTGGATCGAGCGTTCCGAAATCCGCGTGCTGTCGAAGCTCGTCTGAGCCGGGCGGGGCGACCGGACGTGTCCGGTCGCGGGGTGCGTCAGTGCGACGTGTTGGGTACGTCGAGGATCAGGATGATCGTCCAGTCGGCGTCGCCGTCGTGATGGTACTGGCGCTCGGCGACGATGAACGGTTGCTGCTTGCCTTGCGGGCCGAGGAAAAGCACGTCGCCCTCCATCGGCAGGCATTCGATCGGCGGCAGCGCAAGGAACGCGTCAGCCGAGCCGCGGGGCATCAGTTGCTTGATCTGGCGAGTGGCGGCTTCGGTCCACTCGATGTCGAGTTGAATGTTGCTCATGCTGTCCTCCGCACCGGGGTGCGCACGGGTGGAAAATTTCGGTGCGCGACTTTAGCACAGCGCACGGGCACCGCAACCAAAAAAGCCGAACCCGGTTGCCCGGATTCGGCTTTTCGCTTGTGCGGTGCCGTCGAACTTACTGGCTGGCAGCGTCTGCGGCCTTGGCAGCCTTCTTGCCGGCCTTCTTCGCAGCAGCCTTGTGGTGAGCAGCCTTCTTGCCGTGGTGATGCTCTTCCTGCATCGCCGGCTGTGCAGCTTCAGTCGCTTGCTGCTGCTGCAGCGCCTGTGCGCGTTGCTCGATCTCGGAGATCTTGGCCGGATCGGTAATCGTCTTGATTTCCGTGCTCTCTTGCGCATACGCTGCGCCAGTCAGCGCCGACATCGCTACCAGGATAGCCAGGGACGTCTTCTTCATTGCTTTACCTCCGCTAAGTGGTGATGAACCCGAGTGTTGCCGTTTTGTCTGGCGACTGCAATCGAGTGCGTGTCGAGTGTAACAAAAGTGACGGATCAATGTGCACCGGATCGTGGCGCGACGCAAGGTCCCGTTGAAGTCGCGCAACACTTCGCTCACTCCGTCACGCGCCTGCCATCGTCGCCGTCGCGGTCATTTCCGCTGCGGTTTCCCGGAGCCGTCAGAACCACCCGAGCCATCGATAGACATGGAACTGCGCGATGCCGACCAGTTCGTGCAGCGCCTGCTCGGCGTTGACCACATTGCGCCAGTGCGGCAGCCAGCCCGTTTGCGCACGCCGGCGATTCGCATAAACGGGCTGCGGATCGATCCCGAACCGGTGGAAATCGAGCAATGCGCGGCGCATCTGGTATGAGGAGGTGACGAGAATGCGTGCGTCGTCATACTGTGAGCGTAGTATAGACGCAGTGAATTTCGCGTTTTCGTAGGTTGTGCGGCTATCCGGCTCCAGCACGAGGTCCGCGGGCGCGACGCCTTCGGCGACGAGTTGGCGCCCGTATACGGCAGCCTCGGTTTCGCCGTGATGCTGCGGGTCGCCGCCCGACATCACCACGGTGCAGCGCTCGGCTTGCTGCCGGCAGGTGCGGTAGAGCGCTGCGACCTTGTGGATGCGGGCGGTTCCGTCGGGTGGCGGTCGCAGCCCGGAGTCGCCGTGTTTCGTACCTGCGCCGATGAGAATCAGTGTGGTCCGTCCATGCATGTCCGGGTGCTCGACGGGTTCGACGCCCGCCTCGGTCCAGGCGATCAGCGGCGCGGCGAGCCAGCCTGTCGCGAGCAGCCAGAACAACGCAGCGGCGGCGATCGAGATGATTCGTCGCCGTTTGCGGCAGAGCATGAAACAGATGAAGAGAAGTACAAATGAATCGAACAGAATCAATTTGATTGGGGTATGGTGTCTTTTTATGGACGGCTGACGATCCGGCCCTGACGCGACGCCGAACGTCGGCATCCAGAATCGGTGGTGGTATCGGCGGGCGGAGAAGCCGCCCGGCGCGCCGCTTCGCATTGTCGCTGCACTTTAAGAAAGAATCGAGATGGCCACGTATTCCAACGAAGCGGTGCTCGACGCATTGAGACGAGTGCAGTACCGCCAGGTACCGTGGGCGCGCCGCCCGGGCGTGTTCGAGTATCTCCGTTCGCTCGGGCTGATGGACACGGTCAGGCAGAAAACCGTTGCCCCCGCGCCGGGCTTCCATGCACCGGTCGATATTGCCGTACTGACCGAAAGCGGTCGAGCCGAATTCTCGCGCCTCGAGCGCGACGAGAAATTACTTTCCTGGACCGATCGCCGCATGGCCGACTACGCACTGAGCGAAGCGAGTGCCGTGGCGATTCTCGAAAGCCGCCTGTAGCGGTCGATCATCCCGTCACGCGCATCGCCGCGCGGCTGGCGATAACCAAAAAAAGCCCGTATCGCGAGGATACGGGCGTACCGGATACTTTTGCTGTTGCCACGCTGTGCTCATGGCAACGTTGTGACTCGTCGCGTGCGGCGCAGTTCCCGACCGTGGGCATTTTCTTTGGCGAAATCCCGAAATTGGCAGGACTACGGATGACGCGGGACGTCGGTCGGCTGCGAGCCGATGCGCGCTCGCGCGTTGCTGGCGATGTCGCCGCGCAGGTCGCCACGCGGCACGGTTTGCCGGCTAGGCAGGTTGGCGGACGGCGGCTGGCGGAGGGTGTTCCGGTGATCCTGCTGGCGGTGGGGCGGCTTCACGCGATCGTCGGCGTGGGCCGGAGCGGACAACGCCACGGAAATGACAATGCCGCATGCGACGAGCAGTGACATTGGTTTCATGGCGGGGCTCCCTTCAAGCCGTCGACGCGGCCTGTTGATAATTCGCTAAGGTAAGCGTGGGAGCGCAGGCTTGCTGTAAATATTGGTAAATAGATGTATCGCGGCACGTCAACGGTAATCGACGGCAACGCACGCGTCGCGGACAGGTCGCGTCGCTGAAAGAAACCGGGCGGCCGAAGCCGCCCGATCGAGCATTCGTTACGCCATCTTGACGGGCGCGCGCCAGGATTCCGGATTGGTCCAGAAGGCGCCGCGCAGCCGGTCGCGGCTCGGCGGTGCGGGCGGCTTCGCGGCGCTTGCGCCGATGCGCCCGCGCAGGGAGATCTGCCGGCCGCTCGTGCCGAGTCGTTTCACGATTTCGGCGAGCGTGCCGTCCGCCTGCCATTCGTCGAAGCGACGGCGGCAAGTCGGCGGCGACGGATAGCGGCCCGGCAGCTTCGACCAGCCTTCACCCGTCGACAGCACCCACAGCACGGCGTTCACCACCGAGCGGGCTTCCACGCGGGGGCGGCCGCGCCGCTCACTCCGTGCGGGTTCAGAGCAAAACAGACCCTCGACCAGCGCCCACTCGTTATCTCTCAAATCGTCGAACAGCATCATGTCCTCACCTCAGCGAAGCTAACTCCGGTGCGCTGCCCTGCGCCGCGCACTCTTCAAGCACTCGATCGTCGAGTGCCGGGTGAGGGCGTCCGGTTGGCCGGCAGCGGCGTTTCTGCTCTTCCGTCCGACGAAACCTGCGCCCTGTGCGTCAGGTAATGCACGAAGCGTGCCATGTCGGAGGTAATTCCCTCGAGAGCCGCTTGGCAGCGAGCTAACGGCTAAGTCAGCTAGGGGCGTATAAGACGCCAAAATAACCCGCCAGCAAATCGGGACAATCACCAATCTTGTGCAGTTCGCCCGCACCACGTGCGTTCGCTGACGTATTGCACCGCAGCGAAACATGTGGGGCAGGTGCCTGATTCGCACATCGAAGCCGGATTCGCGCATTAAAATCGCGCATCGATATCGACGATTGATGAGGTCAGGAAATGAACGTCACGCTGCGTCAGCTTCGCGTCTTCATCGAGGTCGCGCGGCTCAAGAGCTTCAGTCGCGCGGGCGACGAGATCGGGCTCACGCAGTCCGCGGTCAGTCGCTGCGTGCGCGAGCTCGAGGCCGAGCTCGGGTTGAAGCTGATCGACCGCACGACGCGCGACGTGCAGCTGACCGATGTCGGTGCAAACCTGATCGCGAGCGTGTCCCGTCTGCTCGACGATCTCGACGACACGCTGCGCGAGATTCGCGAGATCGGCGAGCAGCGCCGAGGGCGCGTGATCGTCGCGGCCAGTCCGACGATCGCGTGCCGGTTGATGCCGCGCGTGGTTGCGTCGTGCGAGCGCCAGTTTCCGTTCGTGACGCTGGGTTTGCGCGACGACGTGCAGAGCGACGTGTTGCGCAAGGTGAAGTCGAGCGAGGTCGATTTCGGCGTCGTGATCGGCCCGCTCACGGTGGCCGATCTCGTCTGCGAATCGTTGATGACCGATTCGTTCTGCCTGGTCGCGCGTGCCGACCATCCGCTCGCGGCGCGTGCCGAGGTGCCCTGGACGGCGCTGGACGGCGAGCGCCTCGTGCTCCTCGATCATGCATCGGGAAGCCGGCCGCTGATCGATGCCGCGCTGGCCGCCCATCGTGTCAACGCGACGGTCATGCAGGAGCTCGGGCATTCGGCGACCGTGTTCGGACTCGTCGAGGCCGGCGTCGGCGTGAGCGTGCAGCCGTGGCTGTCGCTGCCGCTACCGGCCGGCTCGACGCTCGTCGCGCGGCCGCTCACGCCACGCACCGAGCGCACGGTCGAACTCGTGCGCCGCCGCGACCGGTCGTTGTCGCCCGCTGCGCAGGCGATCTGGGAACTCGTGCGGCAGATGCCGGCGAGGGCGGAGGACCTCGACTGACGCGCATCGACGTGCGCCGGCCCTGCTTGCGGGCCGGTACACTACGCGGATCGTGTTCCTCGAAGGCGGTTCTCGATGGTGCATTCCGCAGATTCTCTTCCGCGGGCCGGCGCGCCGGCGGCCCGCGACGCCGTGCACGCGTTGCGTCCGTCGCTGATCCGGGAAGTGGCAAACGCCGGCTTTGGCGTGCCGGACATGCTGCCGTTCTGGTTCGGCGAATCCGATCGCGTGACACCGGACTTCATCCGCGCGGCCGCCGCGGCGGCGCTGCGCGATGGCGTGACCTTCTACACGCACAACCTTGGCACTGCGCCGTTGCGCACCGCGATCGCGTCCTACGTCAGCGCCCGTCACGGGGCGACGGCGGCCGACACCGTGGCCGTGACGAGTTCGGGCGTGAGCGCGCTGATGCTGGCCGCGCAGATGCTGGTCGGTCCGGGCGAGCGCGTCGTCGCGGTCACGCCGCTGTGGCCGAATCTCGTCGAGATTCCGAAGATCCTTGGGGCGCAGGTCGAATGCGTCCCGCTCGGCTATGGCGATGCGGGCTGGCAGCTCGATGTCGGGCGGCTGCTTGCGGCGCTGACGCCCGATACGCGGATGCTGCTGATCAACTCGCCGAACAATCCGACCGGCTGGACGATGTCGCGCAACGACCAGCAAGCCGTGCTCGCCCATTGCCGCCGCCACGGTATCTGGCTGGTTGCCGACGAGGTGTACGAGCGGCTCGCGTTCGACGCAGGCGGCGCGGACGGCGCGCCATCGTTCCTCGACATCGCATCGCGCGACGAGCGGGTCGTCGTCGTGAATTCGTTTTCGAAAGCGTGGGCGATGACGGGCTGGCGCCTGGGGTGGCTCATCGCGCCGGCAGCGGTGATGGTTGACCTGTCGAAGCTCGTCGAATACAACACGTCGTGTGCGCCAGGCTTCGTGCAGGCCGCGGGTGAGGCCGCGCTGCGCGATGGCGAGCCGTTCGTGCGATCGTTCGTCGCGGCACTGCGCGATGCGCGCGATCACCTGGTCGCCGCGCTGCGCACCTTGCCGGGTGTCGAGGTGCCGCCTCCGACGGGCGCGATGTACCTGTTTCTGCGCCTGCCGGGTGCGTCAGACAGCCTCGCGTTCTGCAAGACGCTGGTGCGCGAGGCGGGGCTCGGCCTCGCGCCTGGGCGTGCATTCGGCCAGGAGGGGGAAGGGTTCGTGCGCTGGTGCTACGCGTGCGATCCGGCGCGCCTCGACGCGGGTGTCGAGCGGTTGCGGCGGTTCCTCGCACGGGGCGTGGCCGACCGCTGAAGCGGGGCCGGAGCGGGCGCGGCGCGCTGGCGGCAACCCGTTCGGCTCATCTTTACGCACCGGGCAATTTTGCGTAATATGGCGCTCAGTCACGCGGTTCCGTCGTTGAGCCGTGCTGTTCCGTCCGGTTTGGGCCTGGCCTGAAGTTGGTTCGCCGCCCCCGGTTCGTGCTCCCATCAATATGACCGATCAGAATCGGGCGAGCGCGTCTTCCGTTCCTTTCGTCTGTTTGTTGATCCGGTTCGTTTGACCACAGGGTCTGGCCTAGCTGCATGAATACCCAAGAGGCGAAGATCGTCCTCGAGACTGCTTTGATCTGCGCGCAGGAACCGCTGAAACTCGGCGATTTGCGCAAGCTCTTTGCCGACGGCGTGTCGGCTGACACGGTCCGCACGTTGCTCGAAGATCTGAAACAGGATTGGTCCGGCCGCGGCGTCGAACTGGTGGCGCTGGCAACCGGATGGCGCTTCCAGAGCAAGCCGGCGATGCGTCACTATCTCGACCGCCTGCATCCCGAGAAGCCGCCGAAATATTCGCGTGCGGTGCTCGAAACGCTCGCGATCATCGCGTACCGGCAACCTGTCACGCGCGGCGACATCGAAGAGATTCGCGGCGTGACGGTCAATACGCAGGTGGTCAAGCAACTCGAGGATCGCGGCTGGATCGAAGTGATCGGTCATCGCGACGTGCCGGGACGCCCGGCGCTGTATGCGACGACCAAGCAGTTCCTCGACGACCTCGGCCTGAAGGCGCTCGATGATCTGCCTGCCCTCGAAGAGCCGGCCGCGAACATCGAGGCCGCGCTGCTTGCGCAGCAGGCGATGGATTTCGACGAGGGCATGCCGGTTGCCGGCGACGCCGCGGACGACGCGCCGCAAACGGATGAAGCATCCGCCGGTCAATCGGCCGGCTTGCCGGATGATCCCGCGGCGGACGTCGCGTCGACGCATGAAATCGCGAGCCGCGATACGCTCGATGCTGTCCGCGGGCAAACGGAACAAATGGAACAGGCTGGCGCCGAAGCAGTGCCGGCCGGTGTGCAGCCCGAGCCGCTGCGTGCGGATTGGAGCGAGGAAGATCGCAAGCCGGCTGCCGAAGCGGTTGCCGGAGACGGAGCGGAGGCGGCCGGCGACACGCCCGGCGAGGCTGGCCAGGCCGGCGCCCCCCGTTCCCGTCCTGCGGACGACGAGATGCTGGACGACACGTCCGACAGTCTCGCCGATGCCGTACGAAGCGCCAGTGCACCCATCGGTGCCGATGCGCTGCCGGACGACGAAGCAGAACCTGAACAGCGTCGCGCCTGATCGCGGCCAACTTCTTGCCGCGCCCGCGCCGGGCGCGAGACCTGACATTTTGAGGTTGTTTTGACAGATATCCACGATATTGAATCGTCCGCGCCTGCCGTGCAGGCAGCGCGTGCCGACGATGCACCGGAGCAGGGCGCTTCGGCCGAGGGTGGCGACGAGCGTCCCCGCCGCGGTCTGCGGCGAGGCCCGCGCAGCCTGATCGCGCGGCGTCGCGCGGCAGCCAAGTCGAAGGGCGCCGAAGGCGAGCCGCAGGGCGGCGAAGGCGCTGACGCGCAGCCGGCCGAGGCCGCCGAAGCGCAGCAGCCGACGCGTGCGCCGCGCAAGGAAGGTGCGGCCAAGGGGGCTCGCAAGCCGGCGGCCAAGCGCGAAGGCGCGGCCAAGGCTCAGGGCGGCCAGGGTCGTCGCGGCAGCGCGCCGAAGGCTGAAGGCGGTGCGGCAAAGGTGGAAGGCGATGCGTCCCAGGACGAACTGTTCGCCTACGTGACGTCGCCGGCATTCGACGCGGACAACTCCGCGGGCGGTAGCGGCGTGCGTGCGCCGATGCTGCGTCGCGGCCGTAGCCAGCCGGCGAACAAGCGCGTGCTGTCGCCGGACGACGACGCGCCGAAGCTTCACAAGGTGCTGGCGGAAGCGGGCATGGGCTCGCGTCGCGAAATGGAAGAGCTGATCGTCGCCGGCCGCGTGTCGGTGAATGGCGAGCCCGCGCACATTGGCCAGCGCATCATGCCGACCGACCAGGTGCGGATCAACGGCAAGCCGGTCAAGCGCAAGCTGCCGAACAAGCCGCCGCGCGTGCTGCTGTACCACAAGCCGACGGGCGAGATCGTCAGCCACGCGGATCCGGAAGGCCGTCCGTCGGTGTTCGACCGCCTGCCGCCGATGAAGACGGCGAAATGGCTCGCGGTGGGCCGCCTCGACTTCAATACCGAAGGTCTGCTGATGCTGACGACTTCGGGTGACCTCGCAAACCGCTTCATGCATCCGCGCTACAGCGTCGAGCGCGAGTACGCGGTGCGTGTCGTCGGCGAACTGGCCGAAGGCATGCGGCAGAAGCTGCTGCACGGCGTCGAGCTCGATGACGGCCCGGCGAACTTCCTGCGCATCCGCGACGGCGGCGGCGAAGGCACGAACCACTGGTATCACGTTGCGCTGGCCGAAGGCCGCAACCGCGAAGTGCGCCGGATGTTCGAGGCGGTCGGCCTGATGGTGAGCCGCCTGATCCGTACGCGTCACGGCCCGATTCCGCTGCCGCGCGGCCTGAAGCGCGGTCGTTGGGAAGAGCTCGACGACACGCAGGTGCGCAAGCTGATGGCGACCGTCGGCCTGAAGGCGCCGTCCGAGGAGAAGGGCAAGCGCGCCGGTGCAGGCCAGGCAGAGCGTCGCCAGCCCGATCCGATGCAGACGTCGATGGGCTTCATCGGCCGCGAGCCGGTGCTGACGACGCACGGGCAGCTGGATCAGCCGCGTCGTGGTGGTGGTCGTCGTGGCGGGCCGGGCCTGCCGGGTCTGAGCGGCTACGGCAGCCTGCCGGTCGCACCGTCGGGCTACGGCAATCGCGCCGGCGGCGGCCGGGATGGCAACCGTGCGGGCGGAGGCGGACGCGATGGCAATCGCCCTGGCGGTGGCCGTGGCGATGTCGACGGCAACCGCGCGTCGTATGGCGCAGGCCCCAAGCGCGACGGCGCGGGCCCCAAGCGTGGCGGCAGCAAGGGCGGTAACCGCAACCCGAACGGCAATCGTGCCGAGGGCGCCGGCAACGGCGGCGGCCCGCGCGGCGGTCAGCGTCCGCAGCGCAGCCGCACGCGCAGCCGCTGAGCATTCAGGCATGCGGCGCAAGGCCGCCGGTGTGCCGGCCGGATCGGCATCCGGCCGGTCCTGCCGGCGCGAGGCATTGCGTTTATTGCTTTCGACTGTATATATGTCACGCGGTGCTGGATGGCCGCCGGCATAACCGATCACCGGCATGCCACGATGGCGCCGGTCGATCATGCAGCCCGATTTCGCATTTTTGGACCCGTAAAGGCAGGCGACATGCTGCTTTTACCGGCTGGCTTGGCGTTTGCGCCAAAAATCGCTATAATCGCGGAGTCGCTGGGCGTACGGATTCAATGTGCGGCTCAGGTGCGACCACCAGTAAGAAGATGGGCGTTCCGCCCATTTTTTTTTGCTGAAACGGTTAGGCATCTCGGGTAGCGCTTCCTGCGCCGGCTAAGGCGCGCGCCCGCGGGTGAATCGCGAGCGGCGGGCGCGAACACCTGAGAGGACACAGTGCAACTGACGGAACTGATAGAAACCACGGTCACCGGGCTCGGCTACGAGTTGGTGGATCTCGAGCGCACCGGGCGCGGCATGCTTTGCATCTATATCGATCAGCCTGCCGGCATCTCGCTCGAAGATTGCGAAAAGGTCACGCGTCAGCTCCAGCACGTCTTGACGGTCGAAAACATCGATTACGAACGGCTCGAAGTCTCGTCCCCGGGGCTCGACCGCCCGTTGAAGAAGCTGGCCGACTTCGAGCGCTTCGCCGGCAGCGAAGTTTCCGTGACCTTGAAAAAGCCGCTGGACGGGCGCAAGACGTACCGGGGCATTCTGCACGCGCCGAATGGCGAAACGATCGGTTTGGAATTTGAGAGGAAGAAGGGCGAGGCGGCCATGCTGGATTTCACGCTGGCCGATATCGACAAAGCCCGCCTGATTCCGCAAGTTGACTTTAGGAGCCGCAAATAATGAGTCGCGAAGTGTTGATGCTGGTGGATGCGCTGGCGCGCGAGAAAAACGTCGACAAGGATGTGGTGCTGGGCGCCCTCGAGGCTGCGCTCGCGTCCGCTTCCAAGAAGCTGTTCGACGAAGGCGCCGAAATCCGCGTCCATATCGATCGCGAAAGCGGCGAGCACGAAACCTTCCGTCGCTGGCTCGTCGTGCCCGATGAGGCAGGTTTGCAGGAGCCGGATCGCGAGATCCTGCTGTTCGAAGCACGTGAGCAGAAGCCCGACGTCGAAGTCGGCGAGTATGTCGAGGAACCCGTTCCGTCGATCGAGTTCGGTCGCATCGGCGCGCAGGCCGCCAAGCAGGTGATCCTGCAGAAGGTGCGCGACGCCGAGCGCGAGCAGATCCTGAACGACTACCTCGAGCGTGGTGAAAAGATCATGACGGGTACGGTGAAGCGCCTCGACAAGGGCAACTTCATCGTCGAATCGGGCCGTGTCGAGGCGCTGCTGCGCCGCGATCAGCTGATCCCGAAGGAAAACCTGCGCGTGGGCGACCGCGTGCGCGCTTACATCGCGAAGGTCGACCGCACCGCGCGCGGCCCGCAGATCGAGCTGTCGCGTACGGCGCCCGAGTTCCTGATGAAGCTGTTCGAGATGGAAGTGCCGGAAATCGAGCAGGGCCTGCTCGAGATCAAGGCGGCTGCCCGCGACCCGGGCGTGCGCGCGAAGATCGGCGTCATCGCGTACGACAAGCGGATCGATCCGATCGGCACCTGCGTCGGCATCCGCGGTTCCCGCGTGCAGGCCGTGCGCAACGAGCTCGGTGGCGAAAACATCGACATCGTGCTATGGTCGGAGGATCCCGCCCAGTTCGTGATCGGCGCGCTCGCGCCGGCAGCTGTCCAGTCGATTGTCGTCGATGAAGAAAAGCACTCGATGGACGTCGTCGTCGACGAGAACGAGCTGGCTGTCGCGATCGGCCGCAGCGGTCAGAACGTTCGTCTCGCAGGCGAACTGACCGGCTGGCAGATCAACATCATGACGCCGGACGAATCCGCCCTGAAGCAGGGTGAAGAGCGCGACCGGCTGCGTGCACTGTTCATGGCGCGTCTCGACGTCGACGAAGAAGTTGCCGACATCCTGATCGACGAAGGCTTCACGAGCCTGGAAGAGATCGCGTACGTGCCGCTCAACGAAATGCTCGAAATCGAGGCGTTCGACGAGGACACCGTGCACGAACTGCGCAACCGCGCACGCGACGCGCTGTTGACGATGGCCATCGCGAACGAAGAAAAGGTCGAGAACGCAGCGCTGGATCTCAAGAGCCTCGACGGCATCACGCCGGAGCTGCTCGCGAAGCTGGCCGAACACGGCGTGCAGACGCGCGACGATCTCGCCGAGCTGGCTGTAGATGAACTGGTCGACATGACCGGAATGGAAGAGGATGCCGCTAAGGCGTTGATCATGAAAGCACGTGAACATTGGTTCCAGTGAGAAATGACCATGGCGCACTGATTTGATGGCGGCCGTATGGCCTGACCCGATGCTAACCGCAAGGAATCGGTCCTTGCACTAAGAGGAATGAATGGCGAGTAACAACGTAGCCCAATTTGCCGCGGAACTGAAAATGCCTGCTGGTGTGCTGCTCGAACAGCTGCAGGCAGCGGGCGTCCAGAAAGCGAGTGAAGACGATGCGCTGTCCGAAACGGACAAGGCGCGTCTGCTCGATCATTTGCGCAAGTCGCACGGCGCAACCGACGGCGACAAGCGCAAGATCACGCTGACCCGCAAGCATACGTCGGAGATCAAGCAATCTGACGCGACGGGCAAGGCTCGCACCATTCAGGTCGAGGTCCGCAAGAAGCGTACGTTCGTCAAGCGCGACGACGTGAGTGAGGGTGCGGAACAGGGTCAGGCGCAGGTCGCCGAAGCGGACGACGATGCGGAACTGAAGCGTCGCGAAGAAGAAGCGCGCCGTGAGGCCGAGCTGCTCGAGAAGCAGGCGCAGGAGCTTCGCGAGCGTCAGGAACGCCTCGAGCGCGAGGAAGCAGAGCGCCGCGCCCGCGAGGAAGCGGCTGAAGCCGAGCGTCGTCGCGCCGAGGAAGAGGCAGCGACGAAGCGTGCTGCGGCCGAAGCTGCGGCCGCTCAGCAGCAGGCAGCCGCACAGCAGGCTGCAGCAGCCGAGCAGCAGGAAGCGGCGAGCACGCAGTCCGCGCAGGACGAAGCACGCGCAGCCGCCGAACGTGCGGCTCAGCGCGAAGCGGCGAAGAAGGCTGAAGACGCTGCCCGCGAGGCGGCGGACAAGGCGCGCGCCGAGCAGGAAGAGATCAGCAAGCGTCGTGCGGCGGCAGAAGCCGAAGCGCGTGCGATTCGCGAAATGATGAACACGCCGCGCAAGGCCGTGGTCAAGGCAGTCGAGCCGCCGAAGCCGGTCGAGCCGCCGAAGCCGGCCGAAGCGAAGGGCACGCTGCACAAACCGGCGAAGCCGGAAGGTGCGCAGGCGCGTCCGGCCGTGAAGAAGCCGGCCGGTGCAGCACCGGCAACGACGCAGGCGCCGGCAGGCGCGGGCGACCGCAACAAGAAGCCGGGCGCAGGCAAGGGCGGCTGGCAGGACGACGCGTCGAAGCGTCGCGGCATCAAGACGCGCGGCGATTCGAGCGGCGGCGTCGACCGCGGCTGGCGCGGCGGCCCGAAGGGTCGCGGCCGTCACCAGGACAGCTCGACGTTCCAGGCGCCGACCGAACCGATCGTCCGCGAAGTGCACGTGCCGGAAACCGTGTCGGTTGCCGACCTCGCGCACAAGATGTCGGTCAAGGCCTCTGAAGTCATCAAGGTGATGATGAAGATGGGCCAGATGGTCACGATCAACCAGGTGCTGGACCAGGAAACGGCGATGATCATCGTCGAGGAACTGGGCCACCGCGCGGTTGCCGCGAAGCTGGACGATCCGGAAGCGCTGCTCGTCGAAGGCGAAACGGGTACCGATGCGGAGCAACTGCCGCGTCCGCCGGTCGTCACGGTCATGGGTCACGTCGACCACGGCAAGACCTCGCTGCTCGACCACATCCGCCGCGCGAAGGTTGCTGCTGGCGAAGCGGGCGGCATTACGCAGCACATCGGCGCTTATCACGTCGAGACGCCGCGTGGCGTCATCACGTTCCTCGATACGCCGGGTCACGAAGCGTTCACGGCAATGCGTGCACGCGGCGCGAAGGCGACCGACATCGTGGTGCTGGTGGTGGCAGCCGACGACGGTGTGATGCCGCAGACGAAGGAAGCCATCGCCCACGCGAAGGCAGGTGGTGTGCCGATCGTCGTCGCGATCAACAAGATCGACAAGCCGGACGCGAATCTCGATCGCGTCAAGCAGGAGCTGGTCGCGGAAGGCGTCGTGCCGGAAGAGTACGGTGGCGATTCGCCGTTCGTGCCGGTTTCGGCGAAGACGGGCGCGGGTATCGACGATCTGCTCGAGAACGTGCTGCTGCAAGCCGAAGTGCTGGAACTGAAGGCACCGGTCGAGGCGCCGGCCAAGGGCATCGTGATCGAAGCGAAGCTCGACAAGGGCAAGGGCCCGGTCGCGACGATCCTGGTGCAGTCCGGTACGCTGAACCGAGGCGACGTCGTGCTGGCGGGTACGGCTTACGGCCGCGTGCGCGCGATGCTCGACGAGAACGGCAAGCCGACGAAGGAAGCCGGCCCGTCGATCCCGGTCGAAATCCAGGGTCTGTCGGAAGTGCCGGGTGCGGGCGAGGAAGTGATCGTGCTGCCGGACGAGCGCAAGGCGCGTGAAATCGCACTGTTCCGTCAAGGCAAGTTCCGCGACGTGAAGCTTGCGAAGCAGCAGGCCGCGAAGCTGGAAAGCATGCTCGAGCAGATGGGCGAAGGCGAAGTGCAGAACCTGCCGCTCATCATCAAGGCGGACGTGCAGGGCTCGCAGGAAGCACTCGTGCAGTCGCTGCTCAAGCTGTCGACCGACGAAGTGCGCGTGCAGATCGTGCACAGCGCGGTGGGTGGCATCAGCGAAAACGACGTCAACCTCGCAACGGCATCGAAGGCGGTCATCATCGGTTTCAACACGCGTGCAGATGCACAGGCGCGCAAGCTGGCCGAGTCGAACGGCATCGACATCCGTTACTACAACATCATCTATGACGCAGTGGATGAGGTGAAGGCGGCAATGTCGGGCATGCTGGCGCCGGAGAAGCGCGAAGTCATCACCGGCATGGTCGAGGTGCGCCAGGTCTTCAAGGTACCGAAGATCGGTGCAGTCGCCGGCTGTATGGTGACGGACGGTATCGTCAAGCGCTCGTCGTCGGTGCGCGTGCTGCGCAACAACGTCGTGATCTTCACGGGCGAACTCGAATCGCTGAAGCGCTTCAAGGACGACGTGAAGGAAGTGAAGCAAGGCTTCGAGTGCGGTATGTCGGTGAAGAACTTCAACGACATCGTCGAAGGCGACCAGTTCGAAGTCTTCGAAGTGACCGAAGTCGCGCGTACGCTGTAACCCTCGCGCATCGGCTCATGGGCGGGGCAGGCTTGGGCCTGTCCCGCCCATTTTCATGTGGCGTGCCAACACTGGCCGCCGCTTTATCCTGATAAACGGATCACGGATCGATCATGTCCAGGAAACGTACTTCCCCCAATCGTAACGTGCAGATCGCTGACCAGATTCAGCGCGATCTGTCCGAACTCATCATGCGCGAGGTCAAGGATCCGCGCATCGGCATCGTGACCATCCAGAGCGTGGAACTCACGCCGGATTACGCACACGCGAAGGTCTACTTCACCGCGTTGACCGGCGATCCGGACAAGACGCAGGAAGCGCTGAACCACGCGTCGGGTCACTTGCACAACCTGTTGTTCAAGCGCCTGCACATCCATACGGTGCCGACGCTGCATTTCCACTACGACCAGACGATCGAGAAGGCCGTGGAAATGTCGCGCCTGATCAAGGAAGCGAACTCGACGCGCGCGAAGGATGACGACGAGGCCGACGCGGCCGCCAAGGACGACTGAGCTTGACCGGCCTATGACGACTGCAGCATCCCAACGTCCGCGCGTGCCCCGGCGCGTGCTGGATGGCGTCCTCCTGCTCGACAAGCCCGTCGGCCTGTCGAGCAACGACGCGCTGATTCGCGCGAAGCGTCTGCTGCTCGCGAAGAAAGCCGGTCACACCGGCACGCTCGATCCGCTGGCTTCGGGCCTGCTGCCGCTGTGCTTCGGCGAGGCGACGAAGTTCTCGCAGGATCTGCTCGAAGCGGACAAGACCTACGAAGCGACGATGCGTCTCGGCCAGCGCACGGCCACCGGCGACGCGGAAGGCGAGGTGATCGACACGCGGCCGGTCGAGTGCGATCGCACGGCGGTGGAGGCCGCGCTCGTGCGCTTCACCGGCGAGATCGTGCAGGTGCCGCCGATGTATTCGGCGCTCAAGCGCGATGGCAAGCCGCTGTACGAATATGCGCGGGCGGGGCAGACCGTTGAGCGCGAGGGCCGCAACGTGACGATCCTCGCACTCGACCTGCTCGCGTGCGACCTGCCTGACGTGACGTTTCGCGTGACCTGCAGCAAGGGCACATATGTGCGCACGCTGGCGGAGGATATCGGCGAGGCACTCGGTTGCGGTGCGCATCTGACGATGCTGCGTCGCACGGGCGTCGGTGCGCTGACGCTCGAGCATGCGGTGACGCTCGATGCGCTGTCCGATGCGGACGAAGCGTCGCGGGATGCGTGGCTCCAGCCGGTCGACGCGTTGCTGTCGACGTTTCCGCTGGTTCGTCTCGATGAAACCAGCGCGAAACGGTTCCTGCACGGCCAGCGTCTGCCGCTGTCGGGGCTCGATCCGATCGATGCGGCCGAAGGCGAGCGTGTGCGCGTCTATGACGCCACTCGGCTGCTCGGCGTGGCTCGCAAGGCGAACGGCGTACTTGCGCCGGAACGGCTCGTCGTCACGGCGGCCTGACGCAGCCGCGCGAACGCGCTTCCATCGGGATGAAAAAAGCCCGGTCGACGTGAGATGTCGACCGGGCTTTTTTTGCGTTCAGGCTGCGTGTTCAGTGTGCGGCCGATGCCGCGGCACCTGCATCGCCGCCACCCGCGCGCTCGGGCTTCGTGATCCAGATCAGCCCGATCAGCAGCACGAAGATCGCCGCCGAGATGTAGAAGAGGTCGTTCACGCCGAGCTGCGCGGCCTGCTGCGTGGCCATGTTGTTGATCAGCCCGTGCGCCTGGTCCTGCGTCAGCCCGAGGTTGCCCATCTGCGTGACAGCCTGGTTGAACGTCGGGTTGTAGACGTTCGCCTGCTCGACCAGTTGCGCGTGATGGAAGTTGTTGCGATGGTCCCAGGCCGTCTGGAAGATCGATGTGCCGATACCGCCGCACATGATCCGCACGAAGTTCGATAGGCCCGATGCCGCGGGGATGCGGTGGCCGGGCAGGCCGGACAGCGTGATCGACACCAGCGGGATGAAGAAGCCGGCCATCGCGATGCCCTGCACGAGCGTCGGCAGCGTCAGCGACCACTCGTCGACGCCCGTCGTGTAGCGCGACCGCATCCAGAAGCACAGCGCAAACGTCAGGAACGACGCCGTCGAGATGAAGCGCGGATCGGTGCGCGGCAGATACTTCCCGGTGAGCGGAGACAGCAGGATCGCGAACAGCCCGACCGGCGCCATCACGAGACCGGCGTCGGTCGCGGTGTAGCCGATCTGGGTCTGCAGCCACAGCGGCAGCAGCACGAGGTTGCCGAAGTACAGGCCGTACCCGATCGACAGCGCAACCGTGCCGCCGGTGAAGTTCCGCATGCGGAACAGCGACAGGTCGACGACCGGATGCTCGGCAGTCAATTCCCAGATGACGAAGAACGCGAACGCAATGACGGCGGTCAGCGCGAGCACGATGATGGTCGTCGACGCGAACCAGTCGAGATCCTTGCCCTTGTCGAGCATGATCTGCAGCGAGCCGACCCAGACGACCAGCAGCGCGAGGCCCACGCCGTCGATCGGCGCGCGGCGCACGGTCGACTCCCGATTGCGGTAGATCGCCCACGTCGCGGCGGCGGCGGCGATGCCGACCGGGATGTTGACGTAGAAGATCCACGGCCACGAGTAGTTGTCCGAGATCCAGCCGCCGAGAATCGGGCCGGCGACGGGCGCGATCAGCGTCGTCATCGCCCATAGCGCGAGCGCCATCGGTGCCTTGGCGCGCGGATAGCTCGACAGCAGAAGCGCTTGCGACAGCGGAATCATCGGGCCCGCCACCGCGCCTTGCAGCACGCGCGACCCGAGCAGGAACGGCAGGTTGGGCGAGAGACCGCACATCCACGACGAAATCACGAACAGGATGATCGACGCGAGGAACAGGCGCACCTGCCCGAAGCGATCGGTCAGCCAGCCGGTCAGCGGCACGGAAATCGCGTTCGCGACCGCGAACGACGTGATGACCCACGTGCCCTGGTCGGACGACACGCCGAGGTCGCCCGAGATGGTCGGGATCGCGACGTTCGCGATGGACGTGTCGAGCACGTTCATGAACACCGCGAGCGATACCGCGATCGTCCCGATCACGAGTTGCCCGCCCTGCAAGGGCGGGTGAGAGACAGGAGCCTGTGCCATGTCGGTTGTTTTTCCGGAGTCGGAGCGGTTACATCATCTTCGCGACGGCATTCGACTTCGACGCGGCCGGCGCCGGTGCGTTGCCGCCTGCGTTCTCGGCAATGATGCGGGCGATTTCGGCATCGGCTTCGTCGCCGTACTTCGCGAACACGTTGGTCTCGTAGACGGTGTTCGGCGCGTTCACGAGCTGGTCGCCGCGTTCGTCCTTGATGTCCACGTCGACCTGCATCGACAGGCCGATGCGCAGCGGGTGCTTGTCGAGATCCTTCGGATCGAGTTCGATCCGCACCGGCAGGCGCTGCACGACCTTGATCCAGTTGCCCGTCGCGTTCTGCGCCGGCAGCAGCGAGAACGCCGAGCCCGTACCGGCCGAGAAGCCGACCACCTTGCCGTGATAGACCGCCGACGAGCCGTAGATGTCGGCCGTCAGTTCGACCGGCTGGCCGATGCGCATGTGCTTGAGCTGGACTTCCTTGAAGTTCGCATCGACCCACACTGCGTTCAGCGGCACCACCGACATCAGCGGCGTGCCCGGCGACACGCGCTGGCCGACCTGCACCGAGCGCTTCGCGACATAGCCGGTGACCGGCGCGGGCAGCACGTTACGGGCGTTTGCCAGGTACGCGTCGCGAACCTTCGCGGCCGCAGCCATCACGTTCGGATGCGAGGCGATCGTCGTGTTCGCGGTCAGCGCGCGGTTCGACGCGAGCTGTTGCTGCGAAGCGTCAAGCGACGCCTGGGCGGCGCGAACGGCGTCGCGAGCGTGCGAGATTTCTTCCTGCGACACGGCGCCCGTTTGCGCGACGGCCACGCGGCGGCGGAGGTCGTCCTCGGCCTTCGACAGGTCGGACTGGCGCAGCGCGACTTGCGCGCGGTACTGGTCGTCGTTGACGAACAGGCCACGCACCTGGCGCACCGTTTGCGCGAGATTGGCTTCGGCCTGCTGCAGCGCGACTTGCGAGTCGGCCGGGTCGAGCACGACGAGCGGATCGCCGGCCTTGACGGTCTGCGTATCGTCGGCCTTCACCGCGATCACGGTGCCGGTGACTTGCGGCGTGATCTGCACGACGTTGCCGTTCACGTACGCGTCGTCGGTCCCTTCATGGAAGCGGGCGACGAGGAAGTAGTACAGACCATACGCGATGGCCGCGATCACGATGACCGCGACGAGCAGCGTCATCATCCGTTTGCGCTTGCCATTGTTCTGCGGCTGCGCGCTGGCGGCGTTTTGTTGGTCGCTCATGGCGATTTTCTCCGTCCGTTATTTCGAGTGTCTGCGTAGTGGTGGCGCCGGATCAGTTGGCGGCCTGTTTGGTCGGCTTGTCGGCATCGGGTGCGGCGAGCGGCGTACCGGTCGCGTCGAACCCGCCACCCAGCGCCTTGATCAGCGCGAGCTGCATGTCGCGCCGGCGCATCTTCAGGTTGGTCACCGTCTGCTCCGATGCGAGGCGGTTGCTGTCCGCGGTCAGCACCTGCAGCTGCGGCGACAGGCCGGCCTTGTAGCGGATGACCGCGAGGTCATAGGCGCGCGTCGATGCGTCGAGTGCGCGTTGCGCATCGCCCATCTGGCGATCGACCGCGCGGATCGATGCGACCTGCGTCGCGACGTCGTTCAGCGCACTGATCAGCGTCTGGTTGTAGTTCGCCACCGACAGGTCGAAGTCCGCGTAGCGGCCCTTGAGCTGCGCGCGCAGCGCGCCGGCGTCGAAAATCGGCAGGTGGATCGCCGGGCCGAACTGCGCCTGACGGCTCGCGAAGTTCAGGAATTTGCCCCAGCCGAACGCATCGAAGCCGAAGCCGGCCGCGAGGTTCACGTCGGGATAGAACTCGGCCTTCGCTTCCTTCACGTCGTGCATCGCGGCTTCGACCTGCCAGCGCGCGGCGACGATGTCGGGGCGGCGCGAGACGAGATCGGCCGGCAGGTTGCCGGGCAGCGCGACTTCGCCGCTCGGGTTCAGCACGGGCGCCGCGATCTGCAGCCCGCGATCCGGGCCCTTGCCGAGCAGCGCGGCGAGCTGGTAGCGCACCGTCGTGATCTGGCCATCGAGATCGGACAGCGAAGCCTGGGTCGTCGCGATATTGCCGCGCGCCGTCTGGCGTTCGACGTTGGTGTCGAGGCCTGCCGACACACGGCCGTCGGTGATCTTGCCGACCGTCTCGCGATTGGTGATCTCGCGCTGCGCGATATCGCGCAGCGCATAGAGCTGTGCGAGCGAGTTGTAGGTGCGTGCGACCGACGACGCGAGCGTGATGCGCGCCTGCTGCATGTCGGCTTCGGCCGCCTTCTCCTGCGAGACGGCAGTGTGCAGGCGTTCGCGGTTCTTGCCCCACAGGTCGAGCTCCCACGACGCACTCGCGAGCGCGTTGTTCTCGCTGTACCACTGGCCGCCGTACGGGGGCGGGAACAGCGCGTTCGACGAATACAGCTCACGCGTCCACGAATAGCTGGCTTCCGCCTTCGGCATCAGATTCGAGCGCGACGATTCGATGTACGACGACGCCTTTGCGATGCGCGCCTGCGCCTGTGCGATCGACGGATTGCCCTGCAGGGCTTCGTCGATCAGCTTCGGCAGCTGCGGGTCGCCGAACTGGCTGGCCCAGTCGAGCGCCGGCCACTGGCCGCCCTGGGCCGGCAGGCTCTGGGCGGATTCGAATTGCGACGCGGGAGCGATCTGCTTGTCGCTCTTGATGCCGATGTAGTTCGCGCAGCCCGCCAGCGCCAGTGCGGCGACCGCGGCGGCGACGGCGGCGCGGCACGAGCCGGCGCGCACGGACAACGGGGAGGATTTCATCGCGCTGATCCCTGACTCGGAATGAATGATGGACACTGCAAGGATTTCCTTACATTAATCTGTCAAAAGTAATTGTTATGGCAACTATTACGTGATGCTGCCGCCGGCGGTCTCGCAGTAGTTGCTGAGAATGCGGCGCAGCATGCTCTTCAGGAACCCGACTTCTTCCGGCGTAAACCCGTCCAGCACCTGGTCGAGCACGCTGCGGAAAATCGGCGGCAGCCGTTCGGCGAGCGCACGGCCTTCGTCGGTCAGTTCGAGGCGCACGACACGCCGATCCTCGACGCTGCGCACGCGGGACAGCAGGCCGCGTTTCTCGACCCGGTCGAGCAGGCGCGTGACCGCGCTCGCATCGATCCCGTATTCGCGCGCGAGCTCGGCGGCCGTCGAGCATTTGCCGACCGCGATCATGAACAGCATGCTCGCCTGCGTGCCTGTGATGCCGAGCTCTTCCTGCGTGCGTTGCGTGACGAGGTTGGTCATCACCGACTTCACGCGCGACATCAGATAACCGACGCTGTCGTTCATCTGATACGAGGACAGCGGCGAAACGGGTGGTTGGGTAGAAGAATCCGACATAAAACCCTGAAGCTGCAATAGTTGACTAGGCAGCAGTATAGGCACAGTTGCTTGCCGCGGCAAATGTTAATCGAACGGCAAAGGGCGCGCTTTACGTCACACAAATCCCTTGTACGAATAAGGTCTTTGAGCGCTCCGATGACGTGGGTTTCGATTGACTGGTGTGTCCGAGGGAGAGGCGAGTCGGCCCACTCGTGTTGCGTCGCAACGCGCCGTCAGCTCTCGACATCCGCACGTGCTATAATTTGTGGCTTTCCAAGCTGCAATGCGCGCGCCCGTGAAAAACGAGCGGGCGCTTTTGCGCGTTCAAACGATTTCCAGGTTTCTATGACCCGCGCCCTTCGCAATATCGCCATCATCGCCCACGTCGACCACGGCAAGACTACGCTCGTCGACCAACTGCTTCGCCAGTCCGGCACCTTCCGCGAGAACCAGCAGATTGCGGAGCGGGTGATGGACTCGAACGACATCGAAAAAGAGCGCGGGATCACGATTCTCGCGAAGAACTGCGCGGTCGAGTACGAAGGCACGCACATCAACATCGTCGACACGCCGGGGCACGCGGACTTCGGTGGCGAGGTGGAGCGTGTGCTGTCGATGGTCGACTCGGTGCTGCTGCTCGTCGACGCGGTCGAGGGCCCGATGCCGCAGACGCGCTTCGTCACGAAGAAGGCGCTCGCGCTCGGCCTGAAGCCGATCGTCATCGTCAACAAGATCGATCGTCCGGGCGCGCGGATCGACTGGGTCATCAACCAGACCTTCGACCTGTTCGACAAGCTCGGCGCAACGGAAGAGCAGCTCGACTTCCCGATCGTCTACGCATCGGGCCTGAATGGCTATGCGTCGCTCGACCCGGCCGCGCGCGAAGGCGACATGCGCCCGCTGTTCGAGGCAGTCCTCGAGCACGTGCCGGTCCGCCCGGCGGATCCGGACGCGCCGCTGCAGCTGCAGATCACGTCGCTCGACTATTCGACGTACGTCGGCCGGATCGGCGTCGGCCGCATCACGCGCGGTCGTATCAAGCCGGGCCAGCCGGTCGCGATGCGCTTCGGGCCGGAAGGCGATGTGCTGAACCGCAAGATCAACCAGGTGCTGTCGTTCACGGGCCTCGAGCGCGTGCAGGTCGAGTCGGCCGAAGCGGGCGACATCGTGCTGATCAACGGTATTGAAGACGTCGGCATCGGTGCAACGATCTGCGCGGTGGACACGCCGGAAGCGCTGCCGATGATCACCGTCGACGAGCCGACGCTGACGATGAACTTCCTCGTCAACTCGTCGCCGCTTGCCGGCCGCGAAGGCAAGTTCGTCACGAGCCGCCAGATCCGCGACCGCCTGATGAAGGAACTGAACCACAACGTCGCGCTGCGCGTGAAGGACACCGGCGACGAAACGGTGTTCGAGGTGTCGGGCCGTGGCGAACTGCACCTGACGATTCTCGTCGAGAACATGCGTCGTGAAGGTTACGAGCTGGCCGTGTCGCGTCCGCGCGTCGTGATGCAGGAAATCGACGGTGTGCGTCACGAGCCGTACGAACTGCTGACCGTCGACGTCGAGGACGAGCATCAGGGTGGCGTGATGGAAGAGCTCGGTCGTCGCAAGGGCGAGATGCTCGACATGGCGTCGGACGGCCGCGGCCGTACGCGTCTGGAGTACAAGATCTCGGCGCGTGGCCTGATCGGCTTCCAGAGCGAATTCCTGACGCTCACGCGCGGCACGGGCCTGATGAGCCACATCTTCGACTCGTACGCACCGGTCAAGGACGGCTCGGTGTTCGAGCGCCGCAACGGCGTGCTGATCTCGCAGGACGACGGCGCTGCCGTGGCCTACGCACTGTGGAAGCTGCAGGATCGCGGCCGCATGTTCGTGAAGCCGGGTGACGCGCTCTATGAGGGCATGATCATCGGCATCCACAGCCGCGACAACGACCTCGTCGTGAACCCGATCAAGGGCAAGCAGCTGACCAACGTGCGCGCGTCGGGTACCGACGAAGCCGTGCGTCTCGTGCCGCCGGTCCAGATGTCGCTGGAATACGCGGTCGAATTCATCGACGACGACGAACTCGTCGAAGTGACGCCGCAATCGATCCGCCTGCGCAAGCGCTTCCTGAAGGAGCACGAGCGTCGCCGCGCGAGCCGCGAAGGCGCGGTCGACTAAGCGTTTCGGCCGTTCGCTGCATCACGGAAAAGGCTGCCTGCGGGCAGCCTTTTTTGCATCTGCGCGATGCGCAATCGGGTTGACTGCAAAACACTGTTCCCGCGGGTCGTGGCAATCCGGCAAAACCCCGTCGCGCGGTGCTTTCAGGCACATTTCGCCGTGAACTCCGGTATCGGTTCTGTGATATGCTGCGCGCACGCAAGTTTTAGGTCCTTCCAAGCAAGACTTGATTCGCAATCCGCTAAACGGTCAGGCCGTGTCGCGGAAGGTTGAGTAACCCGCTATTTCTCGAGAAGCTCGAAGAAAGGTGAGCGTAAAATGTCAGATGTAATGAAGCAGTTTCAGCTGAACTCCTATCTGTTCGGCGGCAATGCTTCGTACGTTGAAGAACTGTACGATGCATACCTCAACAATCCGGCATCGGTGCCGGAGAACTGGCGAGAGTATTTCGACGCGCTGCAGAACGTACCTGCAACGGACGGTTCGAATGCCAATGACGTCGCCCATTTTCCGATCGTCGAATCGTTCGCCGAGCGCGCGAAGGCCAATGCCTTCATCCCGCGCGAAAGCACGACCAATCTGGCTGCGGCACGCAAGCAGGTGCACGTCCAGTCCCTCATCAGCGCGTATCGCTTCCTCGGCTCGCAATGGGCCAATCTGGATCCCCTGAAGCGTCGCGAGCGTCCCGCCATTCCCGAGCTCGAACCCGCGTTCTACGATTTCTCCGAAGGCGACCTCGACCAGACGTACAGCGCAAGCAACCTGTACTTCGGTTTCGACCAGGCTTCGCTGCGTGACATCGTCAAGGGTCTGCGCGACACGTACTGCGGCACGATCGGCGCCGAGTACATGTACATCAGCGACCCGGAACAGAAGCGCTGGTGGCAGGAGCGCCTGGAGTCGACCCGCGCGACGCCGAACTTCTCGGCGGACGAGAAGAAGCACATCCTGAATCGCCTGACGGCCGCTGAAGGCCTCGAGCGCTACCTGCATACCAAGTACGTCGGCCAGAAGCGCTTCTCGCTCGAAGGCGGCGAAAGCTTCATCGCGGCGATGGACGAAGTCGTCCAGCACGCGGGCAAGCGCGGCGTGCAGGAAATCATCATCGGCATGGCCCACCGTGGCCGTCTGAACGTGCTGGTCAACACGCTGGGCAAGATGCCGGCCGACCTGTTCGCCGAATTCGAAGGCAAGCACGTCGACGACCTGCCGGCCGGTGACGTGAAGTACCACAAGGGCTTCTCGTCGGACGTGTCGACGGAAGGCGGCCCGGTCCACCTGTCGCTCGCGTTCAACCCGTCGCACCTCGAAATCGTGAACCCGGTGGTCGAAGGTTCCGCGAAGGCGCGGATGGACCGTCGCGGCGACGAAGACGGCCTGCAAGTGCTGCCGGTGCAGATCCATGGTGACGCGGCCTTCGCTGGCCAGGGCGTCGTGATGGAAACGCTGAACCTCGCGCAGACGCGCGGCTACGGTACGCACGGCACGCTGCACATCGTCATCAACAACCAGATCGGCTTCACGACGTCCGACCCGCGCGATGCGCGCTCGACGCTGTACTGTACCGACGTCGTCAAGATGATCGAAGCGCCGGTGCTGCACGTGAACGGCGACGATCCGGAAGCCGTCGTGCTCGCGATCCAGATCGCGATCGACTACCGGATGCAGTTCCACAAGGATGTCGTGATCGACATCGTCTGCTTCCGCAAGCTGGGCCACAACGAGCAGGACACGCCGGCGGTCACGCAGCCGCTGATGTACAAGAAGATCGCGCAGCACCCGGGCACCCGTGCGCTGTACGCCGAGAAGCTCGTGCAGCAGGGCGTGATCACCGCGGAAGACGCCGACAACTACGTGAAGGCTTACCGCAAGGCGATGGACGACGGTCACCACACGGTCGACCCGGTCCTGTCGAACTACAAGAGCAAGTACGCGGTCGACTGGGTTCCGTTCCTGAACCGCAAGTGGACGGATGCAGCCGACACGGCCGTGCCGCTCGCAGAACTGAAGCGCCTCGGCGAACGCATCACGACGGTCCCGGAAAACTTCAAGGTCCACCCGCTCGTCGAGCGCGTGATCAACGACCGCCGCAACATGGCGCGTGGCGACCAGCCGCTCGACTGGGGCATGGGCGAACACCTCGCGTTCGCGTCGCTCGTCGCATCGGGTTACTCGGTGCGCCTGACCGGCCAGGACTCGGGCCGCGGCACGTTCACGCACCGTCACGCGGTGCTGCACGACCAGAACCGCGAGCGCTGGAACGACGGCACGTACGTGCCGCTGCAGAACATCGCTGAAGGTCAGGCGAAGTTCACGGTGATCGACTCGGTGCTGTCGGAAGAAGCGGTGCTGGGCTTCGAATACGGTTACTCGACCGCCGAGCCGAACACGCTCGTGCTGTGGGAAGCGCAGTTCGGCGACTTCGTCAACGGCGCACAGGTCGTGATCGACCAGTTCATCTCGTCGGGCGAAGTGAAGTGGGGCCGCGTGTCGGGTCTGACGATGCTGCTGCCGCACGGCTACGAAGGCCAGGGTCCGGAACACTCGTCGACGCGTATCGAGCGTTTCCTGCAACTGTGCGCGGATCACAACATGCAGGTCGTTCAACCGACGACGCCGGCGCAGATTTTCCACCTGCTGCGTCGCCAGATGATCCGCCTGTTCCGCAAGCCGCTGATCGTCGCGACGCCGAAGTCGCTGCTGCGTCACAAGGAAGCGGTGTCGGACCTGTCGGAACTCGCGAAGGGTTCGTTCCAGCCGGTGCTGGGCGAAACCGACGGCGGCATCGACGCGAAGAAGGTCAAGCGCGTGCTGGCATGCTCGGGCCGCGTGTATTACGACCTCGTCGCACATCGCCGCGAAGCGAAGGCGAACGACGTCGCGATCATCCGTATCGAGCAGCTGTATCCGTTCGCGCACAAGCAGTTCGAAGCCGAAATGAAGAAGTACGAGAACGCGACTGAAGTGGTCTGGGTGCAGGACGAGCCGCAGAACCAGGGCCCCTGGTTCTACGTCGAGCACCATCTGAAGGAAGGCATGAAGGAAGGGCAGAAGCTGGCATACAGCGGCCGTCCGGCTTCGGCCTCGCCGGCGGTTGGCTACTACGCGAAGCACTACGAGCAGCAGAAGGCCCTCATCGAAGGTGCTTTCGGCCGCCTGAAGAGCGCATCGATCGCGAAATAACCGACGGAAGCGAAACGGGAAGGCGCCATGCGCTTTCCCGTCTCTTTTGGCCCGCCGGGCGCGTTGCGCGCCGCACCGGCCGAAGGAATCGCACGAACCTCGTCATTACCCAGATTAAGCATCCAGGAAAATCACATGGCTATCGTAGAAGTCAAAGTCCCCCAGCTTTCGGAGTCGGTTTCGGAAGCCACCATGCTGCAGTGGAAGAAGAAGCCGGGCGAAGCAGTTGCTCAAGACGAAATCCTGATCGAACTCGAGACCGACAAGGTCGTGCTCGAAGTGCCGGCACCGGCCGCGGGCGTGCTCGCGCAAGTGCTGCAGAACGACGGTGACACCGTCGTTGCCGATCAGCTGATCGCAACGATCGACACCGAAGCGAAGGCAGGTGCAGCCGAAGCCGCGGCAGGCGCCGCCGAAGTCAAGCCGGCAGCAGCGCCTGCTGCAGCCGCACCGGCAGCACAGCCGGTCGCCGCAACCGCAGCGGCATCGTCGACCACCGCATCGCCGGCCGCATCGAAGCTGCTGGCCGAGAAGGGCCTGTCGGCGGGCGACGTCGCAGGTTCGGGCCGTGACGGCCGCGTCACGAAGGGCGACGCGCTGGCGGCAGGCAGCGCACCGAAGGCCGCTCCGGCTGCCGCACCGGCGAAGACCGCCGCTGCGAAGCCGTCGCTGCCGGAAGTGAAGGTGCCGGCATCGGCCGCGACCTGGCTGAACGACCGCCCGGAACAGCGCGTGCCGATGTCGCGCCTGCGTGCGCGTATCGCCGAGCGTCTGCTCGAGTCGCAGCAGACCAACGCGATCCTGACGACGTTCAACGAAGTGAACATGGCCCCGGTCATGGAGCTGCGCAACAAGTACAAGGACAAGTTCGAGAAGGAACATGGCGTGAAGCTCGGCTTCATGTCGTTCTTCGTGAAGGCGGCCGTGCACGCGCTGAAGAAGTTCCCGCTCGTGAACGCGTCGATCGACGGTAACGACATCGTCTACCACGGCTACTTCGACATCGGTATCGCTGTCGGCTCGCCGCGCGGCCTCGTCGTGCCGATCCTGCGCAACGCGGATCAACTGAGCCTCGCCGAGATCGAGAAGAAGATCGCCGAATTCGGCCAGAAGGCGAAGGACGGCAAGCTGTCGATCGAGGAAATGACGGGCGGTACGTTCTCGATCTCGAACGGCGGCGTGTTCGGCTCGATGCTGTCGACCCCGATCATCAACCCGCCGCAATCGGCAATCCTCGGCGTGCACGCGACGAAGGAGCGTCCGGTCGTCGAAAACGGCCAGATCGTGATCCGTCCGATCAACTACCTCGCGCTGTCGTACGACCACCGCATCATCGACGGCCGCGAAGCCGTGCTGTCGCTCGTCGCGATGAAGGATGCGCTGGAAGATCCGGCACGCCTGCTGCTCGACCTGTAAGCCGAGTTTCACCGCATTGACCCGCACCGCACGGGCGCGCGACACGCGCGGCCCGTGCGGTTGCACAAGAAGAAAGGATTGTCATGTCCAAGGAATTTGACGTCGTCGTGATCGGTGCAGGCCCCGGCGGCTACATCGCCGCGGTGCGCGCCGCGCAGCTCGGCAAGACCGTTGCCTGTATCGAGAAGTGGAAGAACCCGGCCGGCGCGCTGAAGCTCGGCGGCACCTGCCTGAACGTCGGCTGCATCCCGTCCAAGGCGCTGCTCGCGTCGTCGGAAGAGTTCGAGAACGCGTCGCACCACCTCGCCGACCACGGCATCAATGTCGACGGCGTGAAGATCGACATCGCGAAGATGCTCGGCCGCAAGGACGCGATCGTCGAGAAGATGACGAACGGGATCGAGTTCCTGTTCAAGAAGAACAAGATCACCTGGCTGAAGGGCCATGGCAAGTTCACCGGCAAGACCGATGCCGGCGTGCAGATCGAAGTGAGCGGCGAAGGTGAAACCGAAGTCGTCACCGCAAAGAACGTGATCATCGCGACGGGCTCGAAGGCGCGTCACCTGCCGGGCGTTCCGGTCGACAACAAGATCGTGTCGGACAACGAAGGCGCGCTGACGTTCGATACGGTGCCGAAGAAGCTCGCCGTGATCGGCGCAGGCGTGATCGGCCTCGAGCTCGGCTCGGTGTGGCGTCGCCTCGGTGCCGAAGTGACGGTGCTCGAAGCGCTGCCGGCGTTCCTCGGCGCAGCTGACGAAGCGCTCGCGAAGGAAGCGGCCAAGCTGTTCAAGAAGCAGGGCCTCGACATCCATCTCGGCGTGAAGATCGGCGAAGTGAAGACGACCGCGAATGGCGTGTCGATCGCCTACACGGACAAGGACGGCAACGCGCAGACGCTCGACGCCGACCGCCTGATCGTGTCGGTCGGCCGCGTGCCGAACACCGACAACCTCGGCCTCGAGGCAATCGGCCTGAAGGCGAACGAGCGCGGCTTCATCGACGTGGACGACCACTGCCGCACGGCGGTGCCGAACGTGTACGCGATCGGCGACGTGGTGCGCGGCCCGATGCTCGCGCACAAGGCGGAAGACGAAGGCGTGCTGGTCGCGGAAGTGATCGACGGCCAGAAGCCGCACATCGACTACAACTGCATTCCGTGGGTGATCTACACGTACCCGGAAATCGCTTGGGTCGGCAAGACGGAGCAGCAGCTGAAGGCGGAA
Source organism: Burkholderia sp. Ap-955 (assembly GCF_011753045.1). Classification (NCBI taxonomy): domain Bacteria; kingdom Pseudomonadati; phylum Pseudomonadota; class Betaproteobacteria; order Burkholderiales; family Burkholderiaceae; genus Burkholderia; species Burkholderia sp. Ap-955. Next base: position 22,364 of record NZ_VWWH01000021.1, on the reverse strand, counting down.
GGCCGCGAGATCAAGTCGGGCAAGTTCCCGTTCTCGATCAACGGCCGCGCGCTCGGCATGAACGCGCCGGACGGCTTCGTGAAGATGATCGCGGACGCGAAGACCGACGAACTGCTCGGCGTGCACGTGATCGCGGCAAACGCGTCGGACCTGATCGCGGAAGCCGTGGTGGCGATGGAATTCAAGGCGGCGTCGGAAGACATCGCCCGCATCTGCCATCCGCACCCGTCGATGTCGGAAGTGATGCGCGAAGCGGCGCTCGCCGTCGACAAGCGCTCGCTGAACAGCTGAGCGCGGTATAGCGCCGGCCGGCCATCGGCCGGCGCAGCCGTCTCATGACGAAGGCGGGCGGGGATTCCCGCCCGCCTTCGTTTTTTCCGGTTTGCCCGATGAACGTCACCGAATACTACACGCGCGAACTGACCACGCGCGGCTATCAGTCCGATCCCGCACAGCGCGCGGCCGTCGATCGTCTGCAGGAATGTTTCGACGAGTGGGTCGAGTACAAGGCGCGCCGCTCGAACGCATTCAAGAAGCTCATCAATCATCCCGACCTCCCGCGCGGCGTCTACATGTGGGGTGGCGTCGGTCGCGGCAAGAGCTTCCTGATGGACAGCTTCTACGCGGTCGTGCCCGTGCAGCGCAAGACGCGCCTGCATTTCCACGAATTCATGCGCGAAGTGCACCGCGAGCTCGAGGAACTGAAAGGGCAGGCCGATCCGCTCGACGAACTCGCACGGCGCATCGCGAAGCGCTACCGGCTGATCTGTTTCGACGAGTTCCACGTGTCGGACATTGCCGATGCGATGATCCTGTACCGTCTGCTCGACCGCCTGTTCAACAACGGCGTGCAGTTCGTGATGACGTCCAACTATGATCCCGACGACCTGTATCCGGACGGCTTGCATCGCGATCGCATGCTGCCGGCGATCGCGCTGATCAAGTCCAAGCTCGACGTACTCAACGTCGACGCGGGCGTCGATTATCGCCAGCGCACGCTCGCGCAGGTGAAGATGTATCACACGCCGCTCGGTGCGGATGCCGATCGCGAATTGCGGCATGCGTTCCAGAAGCTCGCGGCCGTTCCCGACGAAAGCCCGCTCCTGCATATCGAGAAGCGCGAGTTAAAGGCGCTGCGCAAGGCGGACGGTGTCGTATGGTTCGACTTCGCGACGCTATGCGGCGGCCCGCGCTCGCAGAACGACTATCTCGAGCTGGCGAGCCGCTTCCACGCGATCGTGCTGTCCGAGGTGCCGCAGATGTCGCCGCGGATGGCGTCCGAGGCGCGGCGCTTCACGTGGCTCATCGACGTGCTGTACGACCACAAGGTCAAGCTGCTGATGTCCGCAGCGGTGCCGGCGGAGCAACTGTATATCGAAGGCCCGATGGCCAACGAATTTGCGCGAACGGTCTCGCGAATCGTCGAGATGCAGTCGAAGGAATACATCGAAACGCCGCGCCGCATCGTCGATACGTCGCTGACCTGAATGCGATTTCCGGCAATTGACGGGATTCAAACGTCAATTCCGGTCAAATTAAAGCAATCCCCGGGTAATTTCGGATTTGTCTTATATTCATTGTTGAGGTGAGCCGATATCGTTGTGTCATGGTTACCAAGGCTGGAGATGTCCATGACACCGTATCGCGATCTGAACGACCAAGAGTGGCGCTGTGTTGCGTCGCTTCTACCCGAAATGCAGCCGCGCACCGAGTTGCGCGGCCGGCCGTTGGCCAATACGCGTGCCGTCCTGAACGGCGTGCTCTGGGTGATCTACAGCGGCGCAACGTGGTCGGCCATGCCGCGTCGTTACCCTTCGTACCAAACTTGCCATCGTCGCTTCAAGGTCTGGCACGAGACGGGTACGTTGATGAGTGTCATGCGTGAGCTCTATGGCGACGCAGGCGTGAAACTGTGCAACGAGTTGTCCACGCGGATGCGCAAGCACACGCAATCGAAGGCGGCGGAAGCACGCAGCAATGCGGCGCCCGCATATCGCGCACCTGGCAGTTATGCGTCGGACACGCTGAAGCATGCAGCGTGATCTTCATCCGTTCCACCTACGCACGCACCAAAACAAAATCGGCCTGACGACTTCGTCGCAGGCCGATTTTTTCATTGCGCCGCGCATTTAAGCGCGAGCCGCATTATTGCTGGCGAACCCAGGTCTGCGAACGACCGAGCAGCGACACGCCGATGTAGCCGCGCACGACGAGTTTCTGGCCGCCGTCTTCAAGCGTCATCTTGCACTTGTAGACCTTGCCGTTTTCCGGGTCGAGAATGTTGCCGCCGTCCCAGTGGTCGCCTTCCTTCTTCATGGCCTTGATGATCGTCATGCCCTTGATGAGCTGATCCTTGCGCTCGTCCGTGCAGGCAGTGCAGCGGCGATCCGGCGTATCGTTCGCGCCGAGGCCCTTCACGACCTTGCCGGTCAGCGCACCGTCACCGTCCTCGGCGATCTGTACGAGTGCCTTCGGCTGATGCGTGTTGTCGTCGATCGTCTGCCACATGCCGATAGGGCTGTCTGCTTGTGCGAACGTGGGGGCGGCGCAAGCGAGCAGTACGCCTGCGACGGCGATTGCACGAAACGGGTGGGTCAGTTGAATCATTGTCGTCCTCCTTGTTTTGCATGTCGTGTGCGATTTGCTCGCACGACCGTCTGCATGGGGCGGGCATGTTGCGAGCTTCGCCAGAATACGTGAAACCGCGTGCCACGTTTGATAGAGGGGACTCTAATCGAAACAGCCCGCGTGGCGCGGGCTGTTTGGTGACCGATCAGTTGAGCTGATATGAGAATGCGGCGTTGATGCGCGGGCTGCGTGACGCGCTTTCGACGGGAGCGTCACCCACCGGCTTCGCGACGTTCAGGTCGAGGCTGTAGAAGCGGCTGTCGGTGAAACGCACGCCGATACCGACCGACGACATGCGGTTCGGCGACGGTGTGCCCGCATGCAGGTACACACGCGCCATGTCGTAGGCGATGTACGGCGTAACGGATTTCATATACGTCCAGCCCGGCGTGAAGCCGCGGTTGACCTCGAGCGACATCCCCCATCCCGAGTCGCCCGACGCTTCGCCCGGCTGATAGCCGAGCGCGTAACGCGTCGAGCCGAACGAGATCTGCTCGGACGTCGGCAGCGAGTCGGGGCTGTATTGGCCGGTCAGCGAGACCGACGTGCCGATCCGGAACGGCCACTCGTTGGTTTGCGTGAAGGTCGCGCCCGTGCGGACGAACGTCAGCGAAGTCGGGTCGGCGTACGTGATCGTCGAGCCGTTGGCCTGGGCGACCTGCGATTTCGACGCGCCGAGGATGTCGAACGCCTTGGCCACGTTGACGCTCAACTTTCGCACTTGCTTCGGCTGGACGCTGGTGTAGTCAAGTTGCAGTTGCAGTACGCGGACCTGCGACCGATTGTTGAGCGTCGCGCCGTTGATCTGGTTCTGGTAATTGTCCTCGTTGTGCGCCGCGTAGCCCGACACCGTGCCGAGCAGGCTGCGCTGGTTGTTCAACAGTATCGGATAGGATGCCGAAAGACCCAGTTTCTCGTTCTTGACCGTACGTTGCACGTACGACGGCAGCCCCGGGTTGTCGGTCGGCTTGCCGCGATAGGTGCTCGCGTCGAGGCGCGTGATCAGGCCGCTGCTGCCCACAGGTACCGCGCCGCTGAATGCGAAATAGGTTTGCTTGTCGCGCCCAGGCGGCGCGAGCGCGGAAATGCTCAGTTGCTCGCCGAACGACGTGAGGCCGTTTTCGGTCGCGGTGATGAGACCCTGGACGCCCGGGTGGTTGAAGTCGATACCGGTGCTGACGTTGAACGGCTTGCGGTCGACCGCGAGCTCGAGCGTGGTGGCACCGTCCGTGGTTTGCGGCGGCGGTACGTTCGCCTTGACCGTGAGGCCGGGCAACAGGCCGAAGGTGTTCACGTAGCGTTCAAACGTCGCGCGGCGCAGCGGGCGATCGGCAGTGATATGCGCGGCGATTGCACGAATCTTCGATTCCATCGCACCGGGCTTGCCGGTGACCTTGACGTCCGATACATAGCCTTCGACTACCGTGATGCGCACGACGCCGTTCTCGAACGTCTGCGCCGGAACGAACGCGAACGACAGCGCGAAGCCGCGATCCTGATACAGCTTCGTCACGCCGTTGGCGGTTTCGATCAGTTCGCCGATCGTGATGTCCTTGCCGACGAGAGGGGTGAAGCGACGCGAGATTTCCTCGAACGGAACGGACTTCACGCCTTCGACCTGGAATGTGGTCGGCGTCAGGTGGCGCGACAGCAACTCCTGCAATTGCGGCGCTTGTGGTGCGACCTGCACGGTCACGTTCGGGCCGGTTTTCGGCGCATTGATCTGGGGCAGGGAGTCGAGCGGGTTACCGCCGACGCGCGTTTGTGCATGTGCCGTGCCTGCTGCCGCGATGGCGAGCAGCATCATCCATCTGTCGAGTCTGGATTTCATTGTTCTTCCTCGTTGGCCTTGCTCTTCGTCTTCTTTGTAATGCCGGCGCGCGACACCAGGGTGCCGCGCGCCGCGTGCCGCAATGCCGGTTGTGTTTGTACGGCCGCGCCATCCGCTCCGGCTGCGAAGGTGCGACCGTCCTCCTTACTTGCCAACGCTACCCAGCGTACCCAGCAATCCCGTTACCGGTGCCAGCAGCCCCGTCGAGTTGCCGCCCGACGTTGCCGTACCCGTGACGCTGCCAACCAGCGACGTGATCGGTGCGAGCGGGCTCGATCCCCCGGCTCCTGCTGCGCCGCCCACTGCTCCGGTGACAGTATTCAGCAAACCGGTTACAGGCGCGAGAGGGTTTGCACTGCCTGCACCACCCGTAGCGCCACCGAGCGTGCCCGTGACCGTCGACACGAGATTCGTGACGGGCGCGAGCGGGCTGCTACCCGAACCGCCGGTCGCGCCGCCGAGTGCGCCCGTGAGCGAACCGAGCGGCGTCGAGCCGAGACCCGACAGCAGGCCGCCGAGCGGATTCGTCGAGCCGGAACCCGACGACGTGCCGTTCTGTACGGTCGCCGTCGAGCCGCCAACGAGGCTCGTGATCAGACCGGGGATCGGTGCCGCGCCGTTCGGGCCGTTCGGGTTGACGAGGCCACCCGCGTTGGTCACGGTGTTGCCGACCGCTGTGACGAGCTGACCGACGTCGCCGACGAGCGGCTGGCTCGACGTGCCGGCGACCTGCTTGCCGGCCGAGCTGATGGCGCCGCCGATCTGGCCGAGCAGGCCTGACACGGGCTGACCGAGGCCGGTGGTCGTGCCGACCTGTTGCGTGACCTGGCCCGCGGTAATCACCAGCGGCGTGATCGCCGAGCTGAGCGGCTGCGTGACTTGCTGTACGGCACCCGACGACAGCGTCGAGCCGACCGTGGTACCGGCCGCCGACAGGCCGTTCGCGACTGTGTCGAGCACCGTGCCGACCGGCGTCGTGACCGGCGCGAGCGGTGCCAACGGGCCGGTGCCCAGCGCCTTGACGGTCGAGCTCAGGCCGGACACCGTGTTGCTCGTCGCGCCGACGACGTTGCCGAGGCCGGCGACCGTGGTGCCGACCGGATCCTTGATGGAGCCGGTCTGGCCGAGCCCGTTGCTCAACGCATCCGCGGCCGCGTTGATGATCGTGCCGGTGCTCGACACGGTGCTACCGACACCCTTCGTCACGCCGTCGCCGAGGCCCGGCAGGCTGACGTTGCCGATCGTGCTGCCGAGGTCGGTTGCGGTCTGGCCGAGCGTGCTGACGGCGCCCTTGGTGCCGGTCGGCGAGCCGCTGGTACCGCTCGTGCTCGGCGTACCGCTCGTGCTCGGGTTGTTATTGTTGCTGCTGCTGGTCGGCGGCGAGCTGACGCCACCACCGCCGCAGGCGGCCAGCAGGCAGGCGGCGGCGAAGGCCGTGAGGGGCGCGCGCCATTGGCGCAGGGCGGCTGTCGTGAGAGAACGTTGCTGGGACATGATGGACTCCTCGCTGTCTTGTCGATTGATGGATGTTGGTTTACTTGCCGTGCGTGCCGCCGAGCAGGCCGCCGATCAGCGACGTGACGGGCGCGAGCGGATTCGACGACGAACCCGAGTTCGTGACGGCGCCCGTGCCGCCGGTCAATGCCGGTGCGCCGACCGCGCTGGTCACCGTGGACACGACGTTCGTCACCGGGGCGAGCGGGCTGCTGCTGCCTGCACCGCCCGTCGCGCCGCCGAGTGCGCCCGTTACCGCGCCGAGGAGACCCGTGACCGGGGCGAGCGGGCTGCCGCTCGTGCCGCCCGTTGCGCCGCCGAGTGCACCCGTGACCGTCGAGACGAGGCCGGTAACCGGGGCGAGCGGGCTGCTGGCGCCACCCGTTGCGCCGCCGAGCGTACCCGTGACCGTCGTGAGGAGACCCGTGAGCGGTGCGAGCGGGTTGGTCACGCCGCCGGTGCCACCCGTGAGCAGGCCGCCGACGGCCTTCACGGTGTTGCCCGTCGACGAGACCGTGTTGCCAAGGCCGGTCGTGGCAGGGTTGCCGCCCGCCGACGCGAGCAGGGCGCCGGCCTGGTTCAGGCCGTTGCCGACCGTGCCGAGCAGCGTGTTGACGGGCGCGCCGAGGCCGGTCGCGGTGCCGATCGTCTGGGTCGTCTGGCCGACCATCGTCGTGATCGGCGTGATGGCCGAGCTGACCGTCTGCGTGACTTGCTGGATCGGGCCGGTTGACAGCACGTTGGACAGCGTGGTGCCGCCGTTCGCTACCGCGTTGCCGACCTGCGTGACCAGGCCGCCGACGGCGCCGGTGACGGGTGCGAGCGGCGACAGCGGGCCGCTGCCGAGGCTGGTGACGAGGTTGCCGGTCTGCGTGACTGCGCCGCCGAGCTGGTTCACGACGCCGCCCGTGCTGGCGACCGTGACGCCGACCGGGTCTTTCGTCGCGCCGAGCTGGCCGAGGCCGTTGCCGACGCCATTGCCGAGTGCCGTGACCGCGCCGCCAACGCTCTGCACGATGCCGCCTGCCGCTTGCGTCGTGCCTGGGTTCACGCCCGGCAGCGACTGGCCGGCGATCGCGGTGCCGACGCCCGACACGGTGCCGCCGATATCCGTGATGAGATTGCTGCTTTTTGCGATGACGGTACCCACTGGATTCGCCGACACGCCGGAGGTGCCGCTCGTACCGCTGGAGGTACCGCTGGAAGTGCCGCTGGACGTTCCACTCGTGGTGCCGCTGGTCGACCCACTCGTCGAGCCGCTGGTGCTGCCCGACGTGCCGCCGCTCGTCGAGCCGGACGTGCCGCCCGAGGTGCCGCCGCCCGACGTGGAGATGGAGTCGCCGCCGCCGGAGCTCGAGCCGCCGCTGATGCCCTTGCTGATCGAACCGGAGCCGCCGCACGCGGAGAGGGAAAGCATGGCTGCAACGGTGGCCGCGATCAGAGTCGTCCGGAACACGCCATGAGGGATAACCTTAATGTCCATTTCTTCCTCGCATTAAAAATGTGTTGTGAACTGCGTTGTGTTGAGTGGTGCGCGGACTACTCTGCAACTGTCGTGCCATTTCGATGCTCGACGGTTCGACAACAGGTTTTAAACGGGGCAATTCCTTGTCGGAAAAGGAAGTTATGGAAATTGAAAGATTGTTGAATCTGTTTAAGGACGGATGAATGAGAACGGTTTCGAGTGTTTCGTAACGTAACGTCACAACATTGGCGTTACGCGTGCGGCGTAACGTGGGGCGCGCGCAGGCTTGGTGGACGAGGCAATTGTTTTACTGGTGGATTAGGTGTGCACATCTAACCTATCGTAAATCCTATGTGTAAGTAGTACCGAAACGCCGTACAAATACGTTGCGCTCCGGGTCATTTTTCTCGATCCAGGCCGTTAAAAGAGGTTGGAAGTTAAATAGGATCGGATATAGAATCCGAAGCAGATGTAAGCAAATGTACGGTTCGGTACACAACGTTCGAGGAGGGTCACTATCGCGAATGTTAACTTGCATCAAATGTTGAGCCATGCCCCTCGGGGCAATCTATAAAGAAAGCGCACCCGGTTGTCGTTGCAGCACATGTGGCGAACAGCGCGGGGCAACGGCTGGATATGCGGGGACGTATACGTATAAAAGGCCAAAGAACGCAAATACAGGCACGAGGAATAAAATGAGAGCAAACATCAAGCGTTTTCTTAAGGAAAACAACGGGGTTACCGCGATCGAGTACGGGCTGATTGCGGGTCTTATCGCTGTCGCGATCCTGGCTGGTGCCTCAACGATCGGCACTAATCTTGGCAATATGTTCACGAACCTCGGGGCGTGTCTGACCACCCCGAGCGGGACGAACTGTACGGCTGCCAGTATCTTTAAGTAACCCACCTGGCGTTAATTGGTACGACCTCGAAACATTGAGTCGTCTTGATGTTGTGGCGGGCGGATTGCCGTTGGCAGTCCGTCCTCCGCGACATTTGTCGCAGGTTGCGGTGCGATGGCACATTTCATTTTCAGCGGGGTGTTCCTGGTCTGGGCTGCGTTCGTCGCAACCAGCGACATCCGTTATCGGCGCGTTTCGAATTCGCTCGTTCTGGCGGGGTTGGTCTTCGGCCTGAGTGGAGCGTATTTCAACGCCGGCCCATTCGGCATTCTCCCGGCGCAGGCGATGATCGGCCTGCTGGTCGGGTTGGTCGCCTTTTTTCCGCTTTTTTTGCTGCGCGTCATGGGTGCGGCGGACGTCAAGATCTTTGCCGCGATCGGCGTGTGGTGCGGCGCACATGCGCTGCTGTGGATCTGGATCGCCGCCAGTCTTGCCGCCGGCATTCATGCTCTGGCCCTGATGCTGCTGTCGCGCACGTCGATCGGCGCGTTGTGGCAACGGGGCCAGCCGGCAATGGTGCTTGGCAAATACCGGGCAACACCTTATGCGGCATGTCTCATGGCGCCAGCTGCTGCATGGGTTGTCTTTCTTGTCGCAACGGGGGGCGTGCGATGAAACGACAGATGTGTCCGCGTGGACGCCGTCGGCAGCGTGGCGCGACGGCAGTCGAGTTTGCGATCGTGTTTCCGTTGTTGTTCGTGATTTTCTACGGCGTCGTCAGTTTCGGGATGATCTTCACGATTCAGCAGAGCCTGACATTTGCCGCCAGCGAAGGTGCACGGGCCGGGTTGGTTTACGCCCCCACTCTTGCGGCGCGCATAACGAACGCCACAACGACTGCGCAGAGTGTCGTGGCCTGGCTGAATGTCGGTACGCCGCAAGTCGTGGCACCGCCGTGCAGTTATGACACGTCGGTTCCACCGTCGTTGTACTGCCTGTCGGTTACGGTGAATTACACCCCCAAGGACTGGATAACAACCATGCCATTTCTGGGAAGCATACTGAATCGACCGTTGACGAGTACGGCGGTCGTGCAGATTCCGCAGTCGATCCTTTGAAGTACGTATCGTGACGCGAAGGGCCCGCTGACGCGCGAATCACGCAGAAACCCATCGGACTTTCATTCCGGCATCCACACAACAACATGGCCAACAATTTAACGAAGATCATCGCGGGACTGCTGATTGCAATCGCCGTATTGCTCGGAATCTACGCGTGGATGCTCGGGCGCAGCACGCAGAATGCGACGCCAGTCCAGCAAACCGTGGCGGCCAGCCCGTTTCCGGTCGTGATCGCGACACGGGTGTTGCCCGCCGGCCAGCCGATCACGGCCGACGCACTGAAGATCAAGCAGACGGCACCGGTACCGACGGGTGCGTTTGCCGATCCGTCCGTGCTCGTTGGCCGGGTGCCGGCAGCGGATATTCCGGCTTCGTCGCCGGTTGTCGCGGGGGCGCTGGTGTCGGGGCTTGCGGAGGACGTACAACCGGGCGAGCGTGCGATCGCAGTGCGGGTCGACGAAACCAATGCGGTCGGCAACCGGTTGCGGCCCGGCAATTTCGTCGACGTATTTCTGAATTTGAAGCGCGAAGGCGGGGGCACGATGCTTGACGGCGAAGTTTCGCAGACGCAGGCGCGGCTGCTGTTGTCGAAGGTGCGTGTGTTGTCGTTCGGCGACGCGACACCCGATCGAGACAGCGGCAATACCGCCAACGGCAACAACGGTCAACCGTCCGGTGTCCGCATCGCGGTGCTTGCGGTGCCGACCGCGCAAGTCGATGCGCTGACGCTCGGCGAGGCGAGCGGGCGCCTGACGTTCGCGTTGCGCAACCCGCGCGACGACGAGCTTGCGATACAGACGGTCGCGGTGCGGACGGACAACAAGCTGTCGCCGTCGGCGCTCGCCGCCGCTGGCGTCTCGCTGCAGCAACTATCCGGCACACAGAGAGCCGCGGTGGTCAATGTGAACGTGCCGCCGTTGCCATCGCGTCTGCCGCCGGCGGTGCGGACGGGCGGGGGCGGCGGAGGCGGCATCGAAGTGATCCGCGGCGGCCGGTCGGAAACGGTTGCCAATTGAACGACATCGACGGCCATCGATATCAGCGACGACAAGTAAAGGGCCGCGTGACGGTCGACCAAACAATGAAAAACACACTGATTGGATTCGCGATTGCTATCTGCACCATGACTTTGGCGTCGTTTGCGAGCGCGAACGGCACGATCGAGCTGGCGGTCGGCGCGCAGCGGCAGCTTTCGGCGGGCCGCGCGCTGCAGCGTGTCGCGGTTGGCGATCCGACAATCGCCGACGTACTGATCATGAAGGGCAGCCGCTCCGGTTCCGTGCTGCTGACGGCGAAGGCACCCGGCGCGACGAATGTGATGCTGTGGGAGCGCGGTCACGACGAACCGACGGTCTGGAGCGTCGAGGTTGTCGACGCGGCGGCGCAAGCGGTGCTCGACGGCTCCACGCCGCGCGTGAATGCATACGGTGGCACTGCCGTGCTGCAGGGTTCGTCGGCGTCGCTCGATGCGCATGCGCGCGCGGCTGCAGTCGGCAAGAACATGAGCGGGAAGGGCGCCGTGATCGATCGCTCGACGATCGCGGGCAAGAGCGTCGTGCAGGTCGACGTGCGGGTCGTTGAATTCAGCCGCTCGGTCCTCAAGCAGGTTGGGTTCAATTTCTTCAAGCAGAGCAACGGCTTTTCGTTCGGATCGTTTTCGCCCGGCGGTGTGCAATCGTATAACGGTGGGTCCCCTGGCGCGGCGGGGTACATTCCGACGCTCGGCTCGCCTGTCTCGTCCGCGTTCAACCTGGTCGTGAACGCTGCGGGCCGCGGGATCTTCGCCGACCTGTCGCTGCTCGAGGCGAACAATCTCGCCCGCGTGCTTGCGGAGCCGACGCTCGTTGCGTTGTCCGGCCAGAGCGCGAGCTTCCTCGCCGGCGGCGAGATTCCGGTGCCGTCGCCGCAAGGGCTTGGCTCGACCGCGATCCAGTGGAAGCAGTACGGTGTCGGACTGTCGCTGACGCCCACGGTGCTGAGCCCGCAGCGGATCGCGTTGAAGGTTGCGCCCGAATCGAGCCAACTCGATTACGTGAACAGCGTGACGATCAGCGGTGTTGCGGTGCCGGGAATCACGACGCGTCGTGCCGACACGACGGTCGAGCTCGGCGACGGCGAGAGCTTCGTGATTGGCGGCCTGATCGATCGCCAGACCATGTCGAACGTCAACAAGGTGCCGCTGCTCGGTGATTTGCCGATCATCGGTACGTTCTTCAAGAATCTGAACTATCAGCAGAACGACAAGGAATTGCTGTTCATCGTGACGCCGCATCTCGTCGCACCGATTGCGAAGGGCGCGGTATTGCCCGCGACACCTGGTGAACTGTCTGAGCAGCGGGACGGGCCGGTTTGGAAATCGTATTTGGGCGGAGCAGCATCGCCGGATGCAGCTCCGGGTTTTTCGAAATGAGTGCGATGCATCGCGAGTCGCGACGTATTGCCACGCCTTGCGTAATCCGGGTTGTTCAACATGAACGCGCGAATCCAATCATTGTGTGAACCCGCCGTGACAGACTATTTCGTTTGCGCATCGCAACAGGAGGCGCACGTCCGCTGGTTGGCCGATACGCTCGTATCGGCCGGTGCGGTCGAGCCTGCGTCACTTGAGCCGGGCGTGCTCGCGCAGCGCATTACGGGTCTCAATCCGGCTCTCGTATTCATCGATTTTTCCGGCGGCAGCACGGCGGCGAGCGTGGCGGCCGCAGCGGTACGCGCATCGCATCCGGGCCTGCCGATCGTTGCGCTCGGCTCGCTCGCACAGCCGGAGAGCACGCTGGCCGCATTGCGTGCAGGCGTGCGCGATTTCATCGACGTGTCGGCGCCGCCAGAGGAGGCATTGCGCACGACTCGCGGACTGCTTGCGAACGTCGGCGAGCCGGCGAGCCGCCATGGCAAGGTCGTCGCATTGCTTGGCGCGCGCGCCGGCATGGGGGTGAGCACGCTCGCTGCGAATCTCGCCGTATGGCTGCAGAAGCGCGCGGTGAGTTCGGGGGGGAGCGGCGAGTCGAATGGCGGCACACCGGCCGGTCGCCAGACCGCGCTCGTCGACCTGGGGCTGCCGGCAGGCGATGGCGCGCTGTTCCTGAATACCCGCTGCGAATTCCATTTCGTCGATGCGGTTCACAACCTGCGCCGCATCGACCGAACCTTCGTGAATACCGCACTGACCCGGCATGAGAGCGGTGTTGCATTGACGACGCTTCCTGCAGATCTCGGCGGGCTGCGCGATGTCTCGTATGCGTCGTGTGCCGGATTGCTGAACCGGTTTCGAGCCTTCTTCGATCAGCAGATCGTCGATCTCGGTGGTTTTTCGAATCGCGAGTTCGTTGCCCAGATGACGACGTCGGCCGACGAGGCGTGGCTCGTCTGCGATCAGGGCGTCGCGTCGATCGTGTCCGCAGCCGATTTGCTCACCGGTTTGCGCGACGCGGGTGTCGACACCGATCGCGTCCGGCTCGTCGTCAACCAGTACGATCCCGCACTCGACCTGACGCCTGCACAGATTGCCGAGCGTCTCGGCCTGGCGCTGGTGGGTACGTTGCCGTCGCGACGCGTCGCGATCGGCCATGCGGCAAACCAGGGCCGGCTCATCGTCGACATGACGGAGCGCGACCCGTACGTTCGCGCGCTCGAGTCGCTTGCCGCGCGGCTGCCGGGCGTGTCGGTCAGATCGACCGCCACGCGACCGGCATCCGGCCTGTCTGCGCTGAAGCGCTTCATTCAACCCTCGTCCAAGCGGTCGTAAGCGATGGCACACGACATTCAATTCGCCGACGGCGCAGCGCCGTTCTCCCAGACGCAGCAATTCCACGACATCAAGAATGCCGCGCATGAACATCTGCTGACGCGCATCGAAGAACTGGGCGCCGAATTCGGCCGATGGTCCCGACAGGCGATCAACCAGTTCGTCGATCTCGAGATCGACAGCTTCGTGCGCCTGCGCCGCATTCCGCTCAACGAGAACGAGGTGCGTACGATCGCCGAGGCGCTGACCAAGGAGCTTGCGGGCTTCGGGCCGATCGAGGACCTGCTCGCGGACCCGGCCGTCGAGGACATCCTGATCAACGGCTACAACGACGTGTACGTGTCGCGTCACGGGATCCTCGCGAGGCTGCCGGTGCGCTTTACCGACAACGCGCACCTGCTGCGGATCGTGCGCCGGATTCTCGCGCCGATCGGTCGTCGGCTCGACGAGTCTAACCCGATGGTCGACGCGCGGCTGCCCGACGGTGGCCGCGTGAACGTCGTGATCGAGCCGCTGTCGATCGACGGCCCGGTCGTATCGATCCGGAAATTCCGCAAGGATCCACTGAAGCCGTCCGATCTGCTCGGCAACGGCACGTTCAACGAAGAGATCAACACGCTGCTCCAGGCAGCGGTCGAGGCACGCTGCAACATTCTCGTGTCGGGCGGCACGAGTTCCGGCAAGACGTCGTTGCTCAACGCGCTCGCGTTCCACATTCCGGAGATCGAGCGTGTCGTGACGATCGAGGATACGGCGGAACTGTCGCTGAACCACCCGCACGTCGTGCGGCTCGAAAGCCGTCCGGGCGGGTTCGACGGCACCGGCGTCGTGTCGATTCGCGACCTGTTGCGCAATACACTGCGGATGCGCCCTGACCGGATCATCGTCGGCGAAGTGCGCGGCGGCGAAGTGCTGGAAATGCTGCAGGCGATGAATACCGGTCACGACGGCTCGATGGGCACCGTGCATGCGAGTTCGCCGCGTGAGTGTCTGTACCGTCTCGAGATGCTTGCCGGCTTTGCTGGCTTCCAGGGCACCGAATCAAGCCTGCGCCGGCAAATCGCGAACGCGATCGACTTCATCGTGCAGATCGGGCGTCTGTCGAACGGGCGGCGGCGGATCCTGTCGATCACCGAAGTGACCGGATTGTCCGACAACATCATCGCGACGCAGGAGCTTTATCGCTATGAAGCGCGCGTGACGCCGGAGGGCGAGGAAGTCGACAACTGGGAAACGCTGGGCATTCATCCGCATTCGCCGAAGCTCGCACGATTCCGTCAGACGCTGACGAGCGGCGGGTTTGGCGGTGGCTTCGGTGGTGGCGGGTTCGGCCGCGGCGGCGGGGGCTTCAATGTATAGCGCGATGGCGTGGGTGCTGGCTTTCGCGATGCTGTGCGTCGCGGCGGCGGTGATGCTGTGGCGTCACGCGGAGAACCGGCGCGTACGGACCGACGCGAAACGCTTTATCGACAGCCGGCTCGAACCGGGCGCACGTGCCGGGGTTGCCGCACGGGCAGCACGGCCGTCGACGGCCGGTGCCGAGCGTGCGATGTCGCCGCAACCTGGTGCTGCACGGAGCGCATCGTCTGATACGTTCTGGAAGCATCAGTATGCGGTCGCATCCGAATATCTGGCGAACCTTGTGAGTCGCGCGGGGATCGAGGATGCGCGCGGCAAGACGCTGGTCGCGCTTGCCGTGTTGGTTGCGATCGCGGCGTTCGCGGGCAACCGTGGTGGCGCGCTCGCGTGCTTCGCCGCGCTCGCGTGCGGCTGCTCGATTTTCGGCGTCTGGCTCGCGTCGCGAATTCAGCGGCGCAGGCTGAAGATCGTCCGGCAGATCCCGTCGTTCCTCGACGGCATCGTGCGTCTCGTGACCCTTGGCAATAGCGTGCCGGCGGCATTCCAGTCCGCGCTGCTGACGACCGAGGAGCCGCTTCGCGGCTGTCTCGATCACGTGTCGAGGATGTTGCGAGGCGGTGTCGAAATCGATCGCGCAATGGTGCACATCGCGAAAATCTACCGGACCGAGGAGTTCGAACTCGTCGGTTCCGTGTTGCGACTGTCGGTCAAGTACGGCGGCCGCGCGGACGTGATGCTCGAGCGCATGGCCGTATTCATGCGCGATCTCGAACAGGCGGAACGCGAGTTGACGGCGATGTCGGCAGAAACGAGGTTGTCGGCGTTCGTGCTCGTGATGCTGCCGATCGGGATCGGCAGCTTTATCGTCGTGACCAATCCGAAGTATCTGCACGGGATGTGGAACGATCCGAGCGGGCGGACGCTCCTGATGTTCGCGTTCCTGTTGCAATTGGCCGGCAGTCTCTGGCTGTATCGAATGGCTCGGCTCAGGTGATGTTATGACAGCGACTCAGATCGGAGCGATTGCCCTGGGGAGCGGCGCACTCGGCGTGCTGCTGTTCGGCATGATCGCATTGTTGCGCGCGAGTGCCGCGACGCGCGCCGAGCGCGCGCTTGTCGATGCGCTCGACCGGCGCATGGCCACGCTCGAAGCAGCGAAAGCGCGGACCGCGCCGGACGGAGGCGAGGCGCCAGTAAAGCCCGCCGTCCGGCGGGGACAGCGCGTCGAACGAATTCTCGATCGCCTGTCGGCGGCTGGTGTGCGCTGGCTCGATACCGGGCTCGGCAAATACGCTGTCGCGGAAGAGGATCGCCGCTTGCTCGAGCAATGCGGGTACGTCGACACGCGCACGCGCGGGCTGTTCCTGAGCGCGCGGGTCGCATGCGGAATCGGGCTGCCGCTGCTGTTCGCGATTTTCGCGAGCGGGCATATGAAGGGCAGCACGTGGATGGTCGGCTTATTTGCCGCTTTCGGGCTCGGCTTCATGTTGCCGAAGCTATACGTGCAGCGCCGCGCGGCGGCGCGGCGTCAAAGCGTGATCGACGAATTGCCGTTGCTCGTCGACATGCTGCGTCTGCTGCAAGGCGTCGGGTTGTCGCTCGATCAGAGCCTGCAGGTCGTGACGAACGATTTTCGCGGAATGATGCCGGTACTGTCGTCGGAAATGGGGATCGCACAGCGCCAGTTCGCGGCAGGCCGGACGCGCGAGCAGTCGTTGCAGCGTCTGTCCGGCGGATTCGACAACGAGGATCTGCGCGCGATCGTGCGATTGATGGTCCAGGTCGACAAACATGGCGGTGCGGTGCAGGAGCCGCTCAAGCAGTTCGGCGACCGGTTGCGCGAGACGCGCCGTGCGATGTTGCGTGAACGGATTGGTCGATTGACCGTGAAGATGACTGGCGTGATGGTGTTGACGTTGCTGCCCGCCTTGCTGATCGTGACGGCCGGACCGGGTTTGCTGGCCGTGACGCACGCACTGTCGTCGCGCCATTGACGGTGGAAGGAAAGACGATGAAGCGGATCAGCGGGATGGCATCGCAAATGGGTGTGGCTGCGGCAGCAGTGCTGCTGCTCGGTGCGTGCGCAACCAAGGAAAACGGGTACGGCGTCAGCTCGCAGACCGAGCGTGCGGCGCTGATGCAGGCGGCCGATCAGAAGCAGTCCGTGCCGGATACGCCCGGGATGTACCTCGGTCTGATCCAGCGGATGCAGGGACAGGGGCTCTACTTTGCATCGCTCGCGCATATCGATGCGTACGACAAGACCTATGGCGCGATTCCGGAGTCGATCCTGTTGCGCGCGGACGCACTGCGGATGACCGACCAGCCGGCCGCAAGCGCGGCCGTCTATACACAACTGCTGAAAACGCCGCTTGCCGCGCGAGGTTATCGCGGGCTCGGGTTGATCGCCGGCGCGGCAGGCGATTTCGACCGTGCGGCGCAGGTGCTCGCGCAGGCGTCGGATCTTGCGCCGACCGATGCGTCGCTGCTGTCCGATCTCGCATACGCGAAGTTGCGCAGCGGCGACGTCGTCGGTGCGCGGGTGCCGTTGATGAAGGCGGCCGAACTGGATCAGCGCAATCCCAAGATCGTCAGCAATCTTGCGCTTTACCTGATCGCGGCGGGGCGTACACAGGATGCTCAGCGGTTGATGAATCAGCAACATCTACCAGCGGATATCCGCAAGGACATCGCCGGCGACGCGGCGAAGATCGTCGCGGCGGCACGGGCGCAGCAGCGTGCGGTCGCGACACCATCGGTGGTGTCGCGTCGCGCTGCCGCAGCGCCGATTACACCGATGGCGAACAATTTCGGCTATGACCAGACCGTGCCACTGTTGCAGCGCTTTGCACAATGAACAGACATCGGGGGAACGACATGAACAATAAACATCATCGAAACGTGCGCGTGGGCCGGATCGCAGCACTCGGTGCGATCGTGTGGATCGTGGTCGGCTCGGCTGTCGCCTATGCACAGGATGCAGGTGCGCCGCGCGCGTCCGATGTCGAGCGCTCGGCGAAGGAATGGCTCGCCATGCAGCGCGGCAATCTTGCTGCTGCGCCGGCGCAACCGGTGCTCGGCGACGTTGCGTCGCTTGTCTATCAACGCTATCTCGACTCGTTCAAGAACAAGATTCCCGACACGATGAATTCGCAGCTCGGCTCTGCCAGCGGCATGTCGGGTGGCGGGCAAGCTGCGCAGTAGGCGAGACGGCGATGCGCACGACTCAATCACACGCGGTTCGGCGGTGCCGGGCCAGCTGCTTGCGCAAACATCACCAGCGCGGCGGTGCCGGGATCATGGCGACGATCTTCCTGGCGATAGCGGTCATTGTGCTGGGTGCGACGGATATCGGACGCTACTATGCCGAACGACGCCATATGCAGTCGGCTGCCGATTTGGCCGCGCTTTCTGGTGTTACGCAGGTCGCCAGCGACGCCACTTGCACGGCAGCAACGACCGCGGTCAATCAAGTCACGAACGTGCCGGCAAGCCTGCTGTCGGGAAAGGCCACTGCAGCCGTGACGTGCGGGATCTGGAGCCCGCCGGCAACCAGCGGCGCCAGCGCACAATTTACGCGTACCTCGGGAGCCCCGCTGCCCGCCAATAACCAATGCGCCGGCTTGTCAGGCGGAGCGGTCGGCGCGGGGCAATCGGTCAACGCGGTGTGCGTGACGGTTTCGGAGCCGGTGAGCGGGATCTTTATCAACGGCGTCACGATCAGTGCGTCGGCTATCGCCAAGAGCGTGCCGACCGACAGCTTCACGCTGACCACGTCGCTGGCTGCGTTGAACGGCGGGTTGGCCAACAAGTTGCTGCAAGTGCTGACGGGGTCTCCGAATGCGCTGAGTCTGAAGGTCCTCGACTACCAGGGTCTGGCGCAAGTCAACCTGAAGCTGGCCGGTATTCTCGCCAATCTGCCAGTCGGCACGACCACGGGCGTATTGAACGGTACCGTGACGCTCGGCCAACTGGCCACTGCCGTATTGCAGGCAGCGACACAGCAAAACGTGGCCGCGGCGAATTTGACGGTGCTGAATGCGCTGAACATCGCCCTTTGTTCGACCGGTGTCTGCACCGGGCCGCAGATCGCGCTCGGCCAATTGGTTTCCGCTGCAACCGCGACCGGAACCTCCGCAGTTGACGCTAGCGTCAATGCCCTCGGATTGCTGTCGACCGCATTGCAGATCGCGAATGGCACGAATTCGGTCGCCATTCCGAGCGTCACGGTCCAGACGCCTACGTTGCTCGCGCCGTTACTGAACGTGACCGTGTCGGGTTCCGTCAAGCTGGGGGCCAATCCGCCGTCCACCGCGAGTGGTCCGCCCGGGCCGTCGAACTGTGGAACGGACAATTGCACGACCAATACGTCGACCGCGCAAGGGAACATTTTCCTCAATACGTCGATATCGCTGCTGTCGAGCTGTCCTACCGGCGGATTGGTCTATCCGGGCGGCAGTTGCCCTTCGGGTAGTCCGACGCCGCTTGCTGCCGTTCAATTGCCGATCACCGCCTCCGTGGCGCCGGCCAAGGCCGGCCTCGCGTCCGTCACCTGTTCCGCGGACGGTACGAAGAGCGCGACTGTGAACGTGCAGACCGGAGTGGCTGCCGTGTATATCGGCGGTTCATCGACTACGCTGCTCAATCTCAACGCACCGTCTGGATATACGCCCGACAGCGGAGCAACCCCGATTCCGCTGGTGACCGTCAGCCTGCAGAGTCTGCTCGACCTGCTCGGCCTTGGTTCCGTGACGGATTTGCTCACTGCTCTGACGTTTGGGCTCATCAACCTGAATCAGATTTTGGTCAACATCGCCATACAGCCAGGACAGGTGACGATTCCTGTTGCCAATCAGAATTGGGCGCCGCTGACGTTTACGTATCCTGGACCTGGGTCGTCCGCGCTGCCGAGTCCTGGGTCGCCGTACATGCTTAGTACGACAACGGGTCAGTTTCTGGCGCCTGCTGTCAAGGGAATAGCCAATAGTGGACTGTCGTTCACGTTGTCGGCGCAGGGTGGCCTTGCAAAGGTGCTGGCCGGCATCTTGAATCCGGTGTTGAATGTCCTGACCGTGCCGCTCCTGAGCGCACTCGGAAGTACGCTCGTTCCGCTGCTCCTGCAACCGGTCGACTCTCTCCTGAACTCGGTCACGGGCCTGCTCGGTCTGAGCCTCGGGAACGCCTATGTCACGAACACACCGGACTCGATCAAATGCGGCAACCCCATGCTGGTTCAATAAATGCCTGAACGTTCAGTCATCAACGCGGGCAGCGTCGCTGCTGCGTGCAACTGCGCACTGATCTGCAATGCAAAGCAACTCGTCAATCACTGAAGCCGCACCCGAAACATGAGAACCACGCCAGCAATCGAAGAGCTCGACCTGTACGTCTGGGAAGGCAAGGCGGACATTGTCGACCGCGTCGCCCGGTGCATGGCGAGCTTCGACGTCGAAGTGATCCGCGCCGACAACGCGACGGTCTCGCCCGAGCGCGCCGCGATGCGGCGGTCGCTGGCGATCATCAGCGTGACGATGATCGAAGGCGGCGCGGCATTCCTGCGCGACTGGCAGGCCAATATCGGCATGCCGGTCGTCTGGGTCGGCGCGGCGCGCGACCACGACGCGTCGCAGTATCCGCCCGAGTATTCGCACATCCTGCCGCTCGACTTCACGTGCGCGGAACTGCGCGGCATGATCGGCAAGCTCGTCACGCAACTGCGCGCGCACGCAGCCGAAACGTCGCATCCGGCCGAACTCGTCGCGCACTCGGAATCGATGCAGGCTCTGCTGCACGAAGTCGATACGTTCGCCGATTGCGACACCAACGTGTTGCTGCACGGCGAAACCGGCGTCGGCAAGGAGCGCATCGCGCAGCTGCTGCACGAAAAACATTCGCGCTACCGGCATGGCGAATTCGTACCCGTGAACTGCGGCGCGATTCCCGACGGTCTGTTCGAATCGCTGTTCTTCGGTCATGCGAAGGGATCGTTCACGGGCGCGGTTGTTGCGCATAAAGGCTATTTCGAGCAGGCGGGCGGCGGCACGCTGTTCCTCGACGAAGTCGGCGATCTGCCGCTGTACCAGCAGGTCAAGCTGCTGCGCGTGCTCGAGGATGGCGCGGTGCTGCGCGTCGGCGCGACGACACCGGTCAAGGTCGATTTCCGTCTGGTCGCGGCGAGCAACAAGAAGCTGCCGCAGCTCGTGAAGGATGGGCTGTTCCGCGCCGATCTCTACTACCGGCTCGCGGTGATCGAGCTGAGCATTCCGTCGCTGGAAGAGCGAGGGGCCGTCGACAAGATCGCGCTGTTCAAGTCGTTCGTCGCACAGGTCGTCGGCGAGGAGCGGCTCGCTCAGTTGTCCGACCTGCCGTACTGGCTGACGGATTCCGTCGCGGACAGCTATTTCCCCGGCAACGTGCGCGAACTGCGCAACCTCGCCGAGCGTGTCGGCGTGACGGTGCGGCAGACGGGCGGGTGGGATGCCGCGCGGCTGCAGCGGCTGATCGCGCACGCGCGCAGTTCGGCCCAGCCGGTACCGGTGGAGAGTGCGGCTGAGGTCTTCGTCGACCGCAGCAAGTGGGACATGAACGAGCGCAACCGAGTCATTGCGGCGCTCGACGCAAACGGCTGGCGGCGTCAGGATACGGCGCAGCAGCTCGGCATCAGCCGCAAGGTACTGTGGGAAAAAATGCGCAAATACCAGATCTTCGACGAGGAGCCCGAGACCCGCGAAAGTGAGTAATTAATGAGATAAAATCGCGCTGAATTACAACGACTCGGGCGGGAATAGAACTTCATGAGCCATATGACGGGGTTGGGAAGGGCGTGCGTATTGTTCGCCCTGGCGGGAGGCATGCAGGGCGCATATGCGCAAAGTCTGGCGGACAGCGGTTCGCCGGCCGTACAGCAGGCATCGGCGCCGGTGGCGGCGATTCCGGTGATCGATTCGCAGACGTCGCTGCAGCCGCAGGCCGGCGAGTCCACGGGGCCGAGCACGGTCGACGACTTGCAGCGCCAGATCCAGGCGCACTCGCTGACGGAAATGCGCACGAGCTACAACGGCAGCTACGGCGCGAGCCTGCTGTTCAACGTGAAGGACGGTGCGTACTTCGTCGCGCTGTTCCAGCAGAAGGCGTTCTGGCGTGTCATCAAGACTTACGACGAAACGCGTGCGGAAGCGATTTATCGCGATTTCTCGCGCCAGGCGGAGCGGCTGGCCGTGAACGAACTGCGGGCGGCGAAGCTGGAATCGCAGAAGGCGCAAATGGACAAGCAGATCGAAGTCACGCAGGATCGCGCGCGGCGTCTGCAGGCCGATATCTCGATCGCACGCCAGCAGCAGGCGGCGGTCGCGGATCGCCAGAAGAGCGTACGCAACGAGACGGCCACATTGCAGGCGCAGCAGGCCGAGCTTCAGTCGCAACTGCGTGCGTTGCAGCAGCAGGTGCGTTCGTTGCAGCGTGAGGCCGATGCGGGCCTGCCGACGACGGCACGCTGAACCCGGCGGCGGTGCGGCGACATGCCGCGCGGCAGCACAAGTAAAAAGGGCAAGCCGGTTGGCTTGCCCTTTTGCTTTACTGGCCGTCCGGCACGATTCGCCGGCGGCGCGTCACGATGACCGGCCCGCTGCCGCCGCGGGAATCCGACGACGAGGCGTTGCCGGATGCGTCGCCGGTGTCGCGCGGTGCGCCGTAGCTTTCGCGCGGTTCACGGGGTTCGCGCGGGGCACCGTAGCCTTCGCGCGGCTCACGCGAGCCGTAACCCTCGCGCGGTTCGCGCGAGCCATAGCCTTCACGCGGTTCGCGGGAGCCGTAGCCGCCGTCGCCGCGCGATTCACGCGGGCCGCCGTGCGAGCCGTACGGGCTGTGACCGCCGCCTTCG
>NZ_VWWH01000220.1:0-932 GCF_011753045.1 Burkholderia sp. Ap-955 | reverse complement strand
GCCCGCTCGGCACGTTCTTCCTGCGTGAAGATTCCGACAAGCCGATCGTGCTGCTCGCATCGGGCACCGGCTTCGCGCCGATCAAGGCGATCATCGAGCACGTGAAGCACACGGGCATCACGCGCCCAATGACGCTCTACTGGGGCGCGCGCCGCAAGAAGGACATCTATCTCGGTGAACTCGCCGAGCAGTGGGCACGCGAGATCCCGAACTTCAAGTACGTGCCGGTGCTCTCCGAGCCGGACGCCGGCGATCAGTGGACGGGCCGCACGGGCTTCGTCCATCGCGCGGTGATCGAGGATCTGCCCGATCTGTCGGGCCACCAGGTGTATGCATGCGGCGCACCGGTGATGGTCGAGTCCGCGCAGCGCGATTTCATTCGGCACCATCGACTGGCCGACGGCGAGTTTCTGGCGGATGCGTTCACGACGTCGATCCCGATGTAAGAGCCATGGTTTCCATGGACGTTTTTGTGCGGTTTGATGGAGAAACAATGGAGTCGGGATAAAAAAATAGCGATTCCGAAGGGGCTTTCCAGGTGCACACAATCTGTTACGACAATGGCGAACCAGGTTTGAATGGGAGTGCTATCTTTCGCCGGCCTTTCGTTGAAAACATGCGTTGAAACGAATCGGCAGAAACGCAAGAAACCGGACTTCAGATTGAGCACAAGGAAGAGCATTCGCATGTTGAAGAAGATCGCCTCCGCATTCATCGTCACCGCGGCTGCGGTGATTTCACTGCCGGCCGCGGCAGACAACTGGGACAACGCGCTCGGTGGTGCGCTGGGCGGTATCGCCGGCGCAACCGTCGGCGATGCACTGGGCGGCCGCACCGGCGCGGTGGTGGGCGGCGCGATCGGTGGTGGCGCCGGCGGCGCGATCGCGGCGAATCGCGACGAGCGCGACGGCGCGATCATTGGCGGCGCACTC
>NZ_VWWH01000219.1:0-945 GCF_011753045.1 Burkholderia sp. Ap-955 | reverse complement strand
GGGCGGTGCCGCATGGATGGCCGAACCCGCGCGGCGCGCGGCGATCTGGCCGGCGGACCTGCGCACGGCGGTCGGCGAGCGGCGCACGGTGACGCTCGCGGATCGCACGGTCGTCGTCCTCGATACCGACACGGCGCTCGACGTGCGCTTCGACGATACGGCGCGCCGCCTGCGCCTGCTGCGCGGCACGATCATGGTGACGAGCGGCCACGACGATCGCGTGCCCGCGCGGCCGCTGGTCGTCGCGACGGCGCAGGGCGAACTGCGGCCGCTCGGCACGCGCTTCACGGTGCGGCAGCGCGATGGCGCGACCCGCGTCGAGGTGTTCGCCGGTGCCGTGCGCGTGCAGCCCGACGATGCGACGGCCGATGCGCGCGTGATCGCGGCCGGGGAGGGCGCGGATTTCACGCGCGACACGATCGGTGCGCCGGCGCCGCTCGATGCGTATGCGTCCGCGTGGACGGGCGGCATGCTCGTCGCGTCGCGCATGCGGCTGGCCGACCTCGTCGCCGAGCTCGACCGCTATCGCCGCGGCAGCCTGCGCTGCGATGCGGCCGTGGCCGACCTGCGCGTGTCGGGCACCTATCCGCTCGACGATCCCGCGCGCGTGCTCGATACGTTGAAGGCGACGCTGCCGATCGACGTTCACTACCTGACGCGCTATTGGGCGACGGTCGTGCCGGCCCGTTCGTGAGCGTTTCAAAAAATATTTCCACTGACCTGAGCTGTTTCTCGATGTTCGCGTGACATGGGTAATGAAAGCAGCACTGGCTCATCGTCCACCGACCTCCCGATCATGGTTTCCATCCGTCTCACGTATCGGCGCCGTCCGGCGCCTGCCCGACATCTGCCGCGCGCGTCGCGCCCGGCCGCACCGGGTCGCCTCGCGCGCCGGCTGGCCGGCGCCGTCCTGGTGTCGGCGCTGCTGCCGCTGCCCGCGCTGGC
>NZ_VWWH01000218.1:0-920 GCF_011753045.1 Burkholderia sp. Ap-955 | reverse complement strand
CACCGGCCGGCGGCCGCGCAACTCGCCCGCGCCGTCCCAGCGCGCCTCGTGGCCGCGCCAGCCGGCCGCGTAATTGCCGCGCACGAGCTGGATGATCGCCAGGTTGAAACGGTACGACGCGTCATCGGGCGCCAGCTCGCACGCGCGCGCCGCGTAGCGCTCGGCGTCGTCCCAGCGCTGCGCCTCCTTCATCGCCAGCGCGACGTTGTTCATCGCGAGCGCGTTGTCGGGCGCGAGCTCGACGAGCCGCGCCGCACACGCGAGCGCGGCGTCCAGGTCGTGCGTCGCGAGCCGCGCGACGACGAGATTGATCCACGCCTGCACGTCGCGTGGATCGAAGCGCACCGCCGCTTCGAGCAGCGCGATCTCCTCCTCGCGGCCGCTACCCGACAGCCGCAGCGCGATCGCGAGGTTGTTGCGCAGCGATGGCCGGTCGGCATCGAGCGCCAGCGCCGCGCGATACGGCGCCACGGCGTCCGCGTGCCGGCCCGCCATCTGCAGCGCGTAGCCGTGATTGAAGTGCGCGGTCGCGCCCGGCTGCACGCGCGCCGCGCATTCGGCGAGCGCGACCGCATCGGCCGTACGCTGCCGCGAGACGAGCGCGCCGGTGAGTTGCGCGAGCGCATCGGCGTCGACCGCATGCAGATGCGCGGCGGCGGCGAGCCACAGATCGTGCGCGGCATGCTCGCCGCGCACCTTCGCATCGGCGGCCTGCCCGAGCAGCGCGAGGAAGGGCGGAAGCAGCGGAATGAGGATATCGGTCGGATCGTCCATGCAGTCGGAGTCGGCTAGCGGTGGCACGGCACGCGTCGCGCGCACCGCAATACGCGCATCTTAACGCCCGCGCGAAGCCGCGCGGCACGCGCGTCACGACGGGCCGCACGCGGCCGCCCGGCGGGCGCCGGTCACGCCCGCGCAGA
>NZ_VWWH01000217.1:0-956 GCF_011753045.1 Burkholderia sp. Ap-955 | reverse complement strand
GTGGTCCGGCCGCGCTTTCGACCGCGCTTCCGGCAGGGTGGGCCGCGTCGGCGGCCGGCGGGGCGAGGGGTTCGATCGAGTCGTTCATGATGGGGGTTCGAGGTTGGACGAATCGGATGAAAGGGCGGCGGCGCGATCAGCCCAGCGCCGGCGTATCGGAGGTGTGCTGCGCGCGCCGTGCGGCCGCGGCCTCGCGACGCCGGTCGAGCCACGCGTGGACGAAGCCGAACACGACGGGCACGAACAGCAGCGTCGACACCGTGCCGAACGCGAGCCCGCCGATCACCGCGCGGCCGAGCGGCGCGTTCTGCTCGCCGCCGTCGCCGAGGCCGAGCGCCATCGGGAGCATCCCGATCAGCATCGCGAGCGCGGTCATCAGCACTGGGCGGAAGCGGCTGAACCCGGCGTCCAGCGCGGCCTGCCACGGCGGCGCGCCGCCGGCGAGCAGTTCGCGCGCCGTGTTCACGACGAGGATGCTGTTCGCGGTCGCGATGCCGATGCACAGGATCGTGCCCGTCAGCGCGGGCACGGACAGCGTCGTGCGCGTGACGAACAGCATCCACGCGATGCCGGCGAGCGACGCGGGCAGGCCGCCGACGATCACGAGCGGGTCGAGCCACGACTGGAAATTGACGACCATCAGCAGGTAGACGAGCGCGATCGCGAGCACGAGGCCGCCGAGCAGTCCAGTGAACGATTCGTGCATCGCCTGCACCTGGCCGCGCAGCACGATCGACGAGCCCGGCGGCAGTTGCGCGCGGGCCGCGTCGACGAGCTTCGTCACGTCGGCGGTGACGCCGCCGAGGTCGCGCCCCTGCACCGACGCGAAGAGGTCGAGCACCGGCTGCACGTTGTAGTGCGACACGACCGCCTGCTGCGTCGTGCGCGAGAAGCTGCCGAGCGTGCCGAGCAGGTTCTGCGCGGGTGCGCCGGCCGCCGGGCCGTCGGCCGGCGTC
>NZ_VWWH01000216.1:0-1038 GCF_011753045.1 Burkholderia sp. Ap-955 | reverse complement strand
TGCGCGAGCCACGGATCCTGGCTCGCACGCGCGGACATCGACGCAGGGGGCGCTACGGCGTCTGCGGCCGATGCGCGAATCCGGATGTATCGCCAGCCGGTGTCGGGCTCGTCCGACGGCACCGAAGCCGACGACGCGGCTTCCGGCGTATCGTCGGTCCGCGCGGTGTCGTCCTGCGGGCTGCAGCCCGCGAGCACGCCGCAAACGGCGAGCGCCGCAAGCGCGCCGAGCGCGACGCCGGCGCGACGGCCCGGCGCATCAGGCCGCGCGAACCGGAGCGGGTCGAGGATCAGGTTCAGGATCAGTGCCATGGGCTGCAAGGCCCCACGAAAGCCGTGACGATCCCCGTGAACACGAGGCCGATCACGAAGCCGAGCGCGGCGAGCATCCCGCAGCGCGCGAGGAAACGCGTGCTGTCGTCGCGGGTCGCGCCGGATGCATCGGTATCGTGCCGATGCCGCCAGGCGCGCGCGACCCAGGTCGCGAAGGCAGTCGCCAATGCGAACGCGCACGCGGCGATCAGCGCGAGCCACACGCCCACGTGCGCCCAGCGCGGCACCGCTTGCGCGACGCCGAGCGGATAGCACGCGGTCGACGCGAGCGTCTCGGAGACGAGCATCTGCGCGAACCACAGCGCCGGCGCACCGACGAGGCCGGCCGCGATCGCGAGCAGCGGGGTCCACGAACGTTGCGCGCCGCTCATCCCGGTCTCCTGAGCCAGTACGGCGACACGTACAGCGCGGTGAAGATGAACAGCCACACGATGTCGACGAAGTGCCAGTAGAGCCCGCCGACCGTCAGCGCGACCCGCCGCTCGCGGCCGAAGAAACCGGCGGCTGTCCACCCGGCCAGCAGCGCAAGGATCGCGAGCCCGGCGACGACGTGCGCGAGGTGGAACCCGGTGATCGTGAAGTAGAGGCTGCCGTACAGGTGCGCGGTCGGGCCATAGGGATGATCGCGCCACTCGTGCAGCTGGACGAGCGCGAACGCGGTGCCGAGCGCCAGCGCGACGGCGAGCGCGGCCACCGCGCGCGGCCG
>NZ_VWWH01000215.1:0-1127 GCF_011753045.1 Burkholderia sp. Ap-955 | reverse complement strand
CGGCGCTCGCGCGCGCGCCGGTGCTCGGCGCGGCCGACCGGGTCAACTCGACGCGGCAGTTCATGCGCGCGCTGAACCGCGTCGGCGTGACGAGCGCGATCGACGCCGGCGGCGACGGTCTTGCGTATCCGGACGATTACGCGGCGGTCATCGCGCTGGCACGTCGCGGCGAACTGACGACGCGCATCGCGTACGCGCTGGGCGCACGGCACGCCGGCCGGGAAATCGACGACTTCGCGCAGTGGATCGCGCTGACCGCGCCCGGCGACGGCGATGCGTTCCTGCGCGCGAACGGCGCGGGCGAGCGGCTGCTGTTTTCGGCGGTCGATCTGGGGAATTTTCTCGACCCGCGCACCGAACTGCCCGCGTCGGTCGAAGCGGAACTGACCGCCATCGTCCGGCTGCTGGTCCGTCACCGCTGGCCGTTCCGGCTGCATGCGACCTACGACGAGTCGATCGGCCGCTTCCTCGACGTGTTCGAGGCGGTGAACCGCGATACGCCGTTCGCCGGGCTGCGCTGGTGTTTCGACCGGTGCGAGACGATGTCGGATGCGAACATCGCGCGCGTGGCGGCGCTGGGCGGCGGCGTGACCGTGCAGCCGCGCATGGCGTTCCAGGGCGAAGCGTTCATCGCGCGCGACGGTGCGGCCGCGGCGACGCGCGCGCCGCCGATCCGCGCGATGCTCGCGGCCGGGCTGCCGGTCGGGGCAGGCTCCGGCGCGCTGGATGCGGGGAGCTACAACCCGTTCGTCGCGCTGTACTGGATGGTGTCGGGGCGCAGCGTCGGCGGCACCGTGCTGTATCCGGCGCGCAACCGGCTCGGCCGGATGGAGGCGCTGCGCCGCTACACGGTCGGCAGCGCATGGTTTTCCGCCGACGAGCATCGCAAGGGTGCGTTGGTGCCCGGCCGTTACGCGGACTTCGCGGTGCTGAGCGACGACTATTTCACGATCGACACGGCGCGCATCCCGCAGCTGTCGTCGGTGCTGACGGTCGTCGACGGCAAGGTCGTGCACGCGGAACGGGAATTTGCGTCGCTCGCGCCGCCGCCGCCGCCCGTCAGCCCCGGATGGTCGCCGGTCGCCGATGGCGGCGGCACGCCTGCGGCCGGTGCGAACGGGCACGGC
>NZ_VWWH01000214.1:0-1228 GCF_011753045.1 Burkholderia sp. Ap-955 | reverse complement strand
GTCGATGCGGCCGGCGCGGCCGGTGCTGCGCCGTTCGCGCGTATCGGCGGCACGCCGCCCGCACTGCTCGCGGGCGCGGGTTGCGCGCTTTGCGCGGACGAAACGGCGACCGGTGCCGCCGCGTGCGCAATCGACACGATTTTCACGACTTCGCCGGCCGTGATCGCATCGCCCGGGTTGTCGATCACGCGATCGCCTGCCGCGAGCCCCGAAACGATCTCGACGCGTGTGCCGAAATCGCGCCCGATCTGCACGCGCTTGAGCACGGTGCGTCCGTTCGCGGCGACGGTCGCCACCGTCACGCCGTCCGGCCGGAACAGCAGCGCGCTGACGGGCAGCTCGAGCGCGGGCGCGGCGCTCGCGACGACGAGGTGCGCCTGCGCATACGCGCCGGGCAGCAGCGCGCCGTCGGCGTTGTCGACGTCGATTTCGACGCGCAGCGTGCGCGTGACCGGATCGATCGCGCCTGCCGTGCGTGCGACGCGCGCGGCAAAGTGCCGCCCCGGATACTGCTGCGTGGTCAGGTAGACAGGCGTGCCGGTCGATACGTCGGCTGCGCTGTCCTGCGGCACGTCGACGAACACGCGCAGCGTGCCGGTTTGCTCCAGATGGAACAGTTCGCCGGACAGGCCCGGACTGCCCGGCGTGCCGCCCGCGGTGACGAGCGTGCCGACGTCGACGTTGCGGGCGGTGATCACGCCGTCGAACGGCGCGCTGACCGCTTCGTACGACACCAGCTCGTTCAGGTGCGCGACGTTCGCCTGCGCGGACGCGAGCATCGCACGCTTCGCGTTCATGTCGGCCACCTTCGTGTCCGTGTCCTGTTGCGACACCGATTGCGACTTCAGCATGTCCTGCCAGCGCTGCGCGGTCGATTTCGCATA
This sequence comes from Burkholderia sp. Ap-955, assembly GCF_011753045.1. NCBI lineage: Bacteria > Pseudomonadati > Pseudomonadota > Betaproteobacteria > Burkholderiales > Burkholderiaceae > Burkholderia > Burkholderia sp. Ap-955. The sequence goes on along the minus strand of NZ_VWWH01000214.1, from coordinate 344 downwards.
GTCGTAGTTCGCCTGCGCGGTTGCCGCGTCGGCGCGCGCCTGGCGCAACTGCGCATCGAGATCGGGCGCGGCGATCTGCGCGAGCGTCTGGCCGGCCTTCACGTGCGTGCCGAGATCCGCGCTCCAGTGCGCGATGTAGCCGCTGGTGCGCGCATAGATCGACGCTTCCGCGAACGGCATCACCGAACCGGGCAGCGTCAGCGTCTGGTCGGCGGGCGCCGTGCCGGGCGCGATCACCGATACCGGCAGCGCTTGCTGCGCGGCCAGCTGCGCGCGCTGCGCGGCGCGCGCATCGATGCGCGGCACGATGCCGATCGCGAGCAGCGCGGCGGCGAGCGCGACGG
>NZ_VWWH01000213.1:0-1253 GCF_011753045.1 Burkholderia sp. Ap-955 | reverse complement strand
CAGGCCGATCTTCAGCGACAGCCACGCGGCGGTCAGCAGCTCGTCGTCGTCCAGCAGCGCCGAGTACCACTTCAGCGAGAAGCCCGACCACACCGTCACCAGCTTCGACTCGTTGAACGAGTACACGACGAGACTGATGATCGGGATGTACAGGAACAGGAAGCCGAAGGCGAGGACGCCCGTCGACAGCGGTTTGCTCGGCTTGATCATTTCGCGTCCTCCAGTTCCTTGACCTGGTAGTACTGGAACAGCGCCATCGGCACCAGCAGCAGCATCACCATCGCGACCGTCACCGCGGACGCCATCGGCCAGTCCATGTTGTTGAAGAATTCATCCCACATCACGCGGCCGATCATCAGCGTGTCGGCGCCGCCGAGCAGCTCCGGAATCACGTACTCGCCCACCGCCGGGATGAACACCAGCAGGCTGCCGGCGATGATCCCGTTCTTCGACAGCGGCAGCGTGATCCGCGTGAACGCGACCCACGGCTTGGCGCCGAGGTCGTACGCGGCTTCGAGCAGCGTCAGGTCCATCTTCACGAGGTGCGCGTACAGCGGCATCACCATGAACGGCAGGTACGAATAGACCATCCCGATGTAGACGCCGGCGTCGCTGTGGTAGAGGCGCAGCGGCGTGTGGATGATGCCCAGTGCGATCAGCGTGTGGTTCAAGAGGCCGTCGTCCTTCAGGATGCCGATCCATGCGTACACGCGGATCAGGAACGACGTCCAGAACGGCAGCATCACGGCCATCATCAGCACGTTGCGGCGGTTCGGTTCCGAGCGCGCGATGTAGTACGCCATCGGGTACCCGATCAGCAGGCACAGCACCGTTGACACGGCGGCCATCTTCAGCGAGCTGAGGTAGGTCGCGATGTACAGGTCGTCCTGCAGCAGGAACGCGTAGTGCGACAGCTGCAGCGCGAAGTGCACGACGCCGTCCTTGATCTCGACGAGCGACGTGTACGGCGGGATGCCCATCACCTGGTCGGCGAAGCTGATCTTCAGCACCAGCACGAACGGCAGCGCGAAGAACACGGCAAGCCACACGAACGGCACGCCGATCGCGACGCTGCGGCCCGACGGCAGGAAGCGCGACAGGAAGTCGAAGCGGCCCGGGCGGGCGCGGCCGGTGCCGGCGCTCGCGGCGCCGGTCGGCACCGGCGCGGACGGATTGGAAGCGGAGGTTCTCATCGTGGCGTCCTCACTGCGTCAGCACGACGCCGCTGGCCGGCGACCACGACACGAACACGT
>NZ_VWWH01000212.1:0-1315 GCF_011753045.1 Burkholderia sp. Ap-955 | reverse complement strand
CGGTTCACGCCGGCCGCGAAAGCCTCGGCCGGCGCGCCGGTGCCGGGCGGCCAGCCGCCGGGCGCCGCGCCGGCGATCCAGCCGCAGTTCCAGTTCCATCGTCCGCCGCAGCCGAACGTGTCGAACGAGGCGCCGCCGCCGGTCGGCCCGCAAGGCTCGGACAACCTGCAGAACCAGCCGCTCACCGCACCGGCGCAGTAAGCAGCCGGCGTGCGGAAACAGGGCGGCATGCGCCGCCCGCTTTTATACCTGTCGTGTAGAAAGCCATGAAGATTGCGATTGCCGGGGCATCGGGCCGAATGGGCCGGATGCTGATCGAAGCCGTTCTCAACGATGCCGACGCGCAGCTCGTCGGTGCGCTCGACCGCGCCGATTCGCCGTTCCTCGGCCAGGACGCCGGTGCGTTCCTCGGCAAGGAAACCGGGGTCAAGCTGACCGCCGACCTCGACGCCGTGTTCGCGCAGGCCGACACCCTGATCGATTTCACGCGTCCGGAAGGCACGATGGCCCATATCGAGGCCGCGCTGCGCCACGACGTGAAGCTCGTGATCGGCACCACCGGCTTCACCGCCGAGCAGAAGGCCGAGCTGCAGGCCGCGGCGAGCAAGATCGGCATCGTGTTCGCGGCGAACATGAGCGTCGGCGTGAACGTCACGCTGAAGCTGCTCGAATTCGCGGCGAAGCATTTCTCGCACGGCTACGACATCGAGATCATCGAGGCGCATCATCGCCACAAGGTCGACGCGCCGTCGGGCACCGCGCTGATGATGGGTGAAGCCGTCGCCGGTGCGCTCGGGCGCTCGCTCGACGATTGCGCGGTGTACGGCCGCCACGGCGTGACGGGCGAGCGCGATCCGTCGTCGATCGGCTTTGCCGCGGTGCGCGGCGGCGACATCGTCGGCGATCACACCGTGCTGTTCGCCGGGATCGGCGAGCGCATCGAGATCACGCACAAGTCGTCGAGCCGCGTATCGTATGCGCAGGGCGCGCTGCGCGCGGTCCACTTCCTGTCGGCGCGCGGCGCCGGCCTGTTCGACATGCAGGACGTGCTCGGCCTGCGCTGACACCACGGGGAAACTCCGATGGCGATACCCACCGGCGTTGTCCACTACCTCGAAAGCGGCGATGCGATCACGCATGCCGTCGCCTATGTGCTGCTGGCGATGTCCGTCGCCAGCTGGTGCTTCCTCCTCATGAAAGCCTGGCTCCTGGTCCGCGCGAAGCGGCAGGGGCCGCGCGCGCTCGCCGCGTTATGGCGCGCGCCGTCGCTAGACGCGGGCATCGCCGCGGACGCCGGCGCCGATCGCGGGCGCGT
>NZ_VWWH01000211.1:0-1377 GCF_011753045.1 Burkholderia sp. Ap-955 | reverse complement strand
CGGCCGCTGGGGCATCGCGGCGCAGCTCTACAGCCTGCGCCGCACCGGCGACGACGGCGCGGGCGACTACACCGCGCTGGCGCGGCTGGCCGCACATGCGGCACGGCACGGCGCGCAGGCGGTGGCGATCAGCCCGACGCACGCCGGCTTTCCGGCGCTGCCCGCGCACGACAGCCCTTATTCGCCGTCGTCGCGGCGCTGGCACAACGTCGCGTATCTCGACTGCGACGCGGTGCCGGGTGCCGCTGCGGTGCCTCACGCCACCGGTGCCGCGGCTGACGCACCGCTGATCGACTGGCCGCACGTGCTGCCGCTGAAACTGCGGCGACTGCGTGCGTGCTTCGACGCGTGGCGCGCCAGCGACGACCCGTCGCGTGACGCATTCCAGCGGTTTCGCGCGACGGGCGGTGCGGCGCTCGATGCGCATGCGCGCTTCGACGCATTGCAGGCGTTCTGCCTCGAGCACGGGGCGGGCGTTGACTGGCGGAAATGGCCGGCGCCGTGGCGCGAGCCGGGATCGGCTGAAGTCGACGCGTTCGCGCACGCCCATGCCGATACGGTCGCGTTCCACACGTACCTGCAATGGTGCGCGTCGCGCGCGCTCGGCGACGCGCAGCACGCGGCACGCGGCGCGGGCATGGCCACCGGGCTGATCGCCGATCTCGCGGTCGGCTCCGATCGCGCGGGCAGCGACGCGTGGGTGCACGGCGCGACGCTGCTGCGCGGCGTGTCGCTCGGGGCGCCGCCCGACCTGTTCAATGCGGCCGGCCAGGCGTGGGGCGTGACGACCTGGACGCCCGCCGCGCTGCGTGCGGAAGGCTTCGTGCCGTTCGTCGAACTGTTGCGCTCGGCGTTCGCGCATGCGGGCGGCATCCGCATCGATCACGTGCTCGGCTTCGCGCGGATGTGGATCGTGCCGGACGGCGGCTCGCCGCGCGACGGCGCATACCTGCGCTATCCGGTCGACGATCTCGTGCGGCTCGTCGCACTCGAGGCGGCCCGTTATCGCGCGCTCGCGATCGGCGAGGATCTCGGCACGGTGCCGGCCGGCTTCCGCGAACGGCTCGGCGCGCAGGGCATCGCCGGGATGCGCGTGCTGTGGTTCGAGCGCGACGCCGGCGGCACCTTCCGGCCGCCGTCGGCATGGGATCGCGACGCGATCGCGATGACGTCGACGCACGATCTTCCGACCGTGGCCGGCTGGTGGCGCGGGGTCGATCTGGCCTGGCGGCGGATCGCGGCCGAGGCGGCGCAGCAGTCCGACGACGCGGAAGCGCGCAACGCAGCGCCGCCCGCACCGCCGGATGAAGCCAGCGCGGATGATCGGCACACGATCGTGCCCCGCGCAGCCGCCCCGCCCGACGCCGCGGACACCCC
>NZ_VWWH01000020.1:0-96588 GCF_011753045.1 Burkholderia sp. Ap-955 | reverse complement strand
GGACGCACAGCCGCCGGTGCCGGCCGAGCCACAGAAGACGCCTGCACCTGCACCGGTTGCCGCAGCCGTACCGCAGCACGAACCCGCCAACGCGGCCCGCATCGCGCGCATCGAAGCCGCCGCCGCACGTCTTGCGGCAGCCGGTTCCGACACGCCGGCCCAGCCGGCGGGGCAGCCGAAGCGCCGGACACCGGCGGCGGCCCATGCGCAGCAGGTCGTGCGCGTGAGCGCGGCACCCGAATCCACCGATCGTTGAAGCCATCCAAGGGGACGCTCATGAAATCCGCCTACCTCGTCATCGTGCGCCGCGTGGCGCTCACCGCACCGCTCGCGTTCGCGCTTGCCGGCTGCATGTCGTCGACCCCGGTGTGGGACACCCGCTTCGGCGATTCGGTCCGCGCCGTGACCCAGGCCCAGATCATCGACCCGCATGCCGGCGAACACGCGGCCTCGGTGTCGGCGCCGGGGGTCGACGGCGCTGCCGCCGCGGCCGCGCTCGACAACTACGACAAGTCGTTCAAGCAAACCGTGCCGCCCGCCAATGCGTTCGTGATCGGCATCGGCAAGTCCACCCAGTAACGACGGCACGCTCAGGGAGAACGCCATGAACAGCGCAGCTCGCCATCCGAAAGTCATGCGTCGCAGCCTGCATCGCCAGCGCGGTGCCGTCGCGATCATCGTCGGCCTCTCGCTGGCGGTGATGATCGGGTTCGTCGGCCTGGCGCTGGATCTCGGCAAGCTGTACGTCACGCGCAGCGAACTGCAGAACAGCGCCGATGCCTGCGCGCTGTCGGCTGCGCGTGACCTGACTTCGGCCATCAGCCTGTCGGTGGCCGAAGCGGACGGCATCGCCGCCGGCCACCTGAACTTCGTGTTCTTCCAGAACAAGTCGGTGCAGATGTCGACGAACGCGAACGTCACGTTCAGCGACTCGCTGTCCAACGCGTTCCTGACGAAGAACTCGGTCACGACGCCGGCGAACATCAAGTACGTGCAGTGCACCGCGACGCTGAGCAACATCGCGCACTGGTTCGTCGAGATACTGAACGTGCTGCCGGGCACGAAGCTCGCGAACGCGGCGGAAGTGTCGGCCAGCGCGATCGCCACCGTCGGCGGCGGGCAGACGACCTGTGCGATTCCGGTGTTCGTGTGCCGCGGCCCGTCCGATCCGGCGTACAAGGTCGGCGACTGGATCTCGTCGCCGTCCGGGTCGTCGTCGACCTACGGGCCGGGCAACTTTGGCTGGGCGGCGCTCGACGGCACGACGAACGAACCGACCCTTGCCGGCGAGTTGTCGGGCAATACCTGCAACATCAAGAGCCCGCCGGATCTCGCCACCACGGGCCTGAAGTCGGCGTCGCTGCGCGCCTGGAATACGCGCTTCGGCATCTATACGAACGGCGCGAACGGCTCGAGCGGCCAGCCCGACTTCACCGGCTACGCGTATGTCGGCCCGAACTACGGGCCGCCCGGAACGGCCGGCATCAAGGGCGATGCGTACACGCAGTTCGTGGCCGACCGCGCAGCCTTCAAGTCCTACCAGGGCGACGGCGCGCCGCCGACGGGCAGCGGGATCAACACCAACGGCACCGCGACGGCGAGCAACTACCAGACTTTCGGCAGCGACCGCCGCGTCGCGCTCGCGCCTGAGGGCGACTGCTCGACGCTGTCGGGCAGCAGCGGCAAGGTGCACGTCACGCAGTGGGATTGCGTGCTGATGCTCGATCCGCTTCCGTTCAGCGCAGGCAGCGGCGCGGTCGTCGCGCACCTCGAATACCTCGGCTCGTCGGTCTCCGGCAACAATCCGTGCGCGACGCACGGCTTGCCGGGCAGCGGCAGCGCGTCCGGGACCCAGGTCCCGATGCTCGTTCAATAGCGGAGAGCGGATCATGAAAAAGCCCCCGTTTCGCCGTTCGCGCACCCGTGGCGCCGTCGCCGTCGAGTTCGCGCTCGTGCTGATGCCGATGATCATGCTCGCGACCGGCGTGGCCGAGTTCGGCCGCGCGATCTACCAGTTCGAGACGCTGACCAAGGCGACGCGCGATGCGGCGCGCTACCTGTCGGTCTGGTTGCCGAGCGACAGCGCGTATCCGGCCTCGCAGGCGCAGTGCCTCGTCGTCTACGGCAGCACGACGTGCGGCGCCGCCGGCACCGAGCTGGTGCCGGGGCTCACCACGTCGATGGTGACGATCTGCGACGCGCAGCGCACGACCGGCTGCAGCGACACGTCCGACCCGTCGCAGTTCGCGAACCTGCCGACCTACGACTCGAACAACAACGCGTCAGGCGGCACCGCGACGGGCGCGATCAACGTCGTCGAAGTGAAGATCACGGGCTACAAGTACCAGCCGATCCACGCGTTCCCGGGGCTGCCGTCGATCACCTTCAACAACATCGTCACCGTGATGAGGCAAGTGTCATGAACGCGCGCCATGCCCCCCCGTCACGCCGGCGTGCCCAACGCGGCTCGGCGATCGTCGAGTTCGCGCTGATCGCGTGGATCCTGATCATGCTGCTGATCGGCATCTTCGAATTCGGACGCGTGCTGTTCTACTGGAACACCGCGAGCGAAGCGGTGCGCCTCGGCGCGCGCACGGCGGTGGTCTGCGACGTGAATGCGGCCGGCGTCGTGAAGCGGGTGAGATCGCTGCTGCCGCTGCTGTCGAACGCGAACGTATCGGTGAACTACTCGCCCGCAAGCTGTGACGTGAATTCGTGCGCGTTCGTGACGGTCAGCGTCACGAACGTCACCGTCAAGACGATGATCCCGTTCGTGAACATCACGGTGACGATGCCGCCGTTCACGACGACACTGCCGCGCGAAAGCCTGACTTCCGCGACCGGCGGCGCCAACTGCAATTGATCGAACAGGCGAGGCACACGACATGATCAACATCCTCGTAGCTTCCGACGACACCGCGCGACTCACGCAGATCGCGCGCCTCGTGGCCGACAGCGGACGCTATCGCGCGACACGCGCGACCGGCCGCCCGTCGCAGATCGAACATCGTACCGACGGGCTCGACGCGTTCGACATCCTGCTGGTCGACGGCACGTCGCTCGACCCGTCCGAGCTGTCGGCGATCGAGCGCATCTGCCGCGCGCACGCGGGCCTGACCTGCATTCTCGTGACGGCCGACGCGTCGCCGCACGTGCTGCTCGACGCGATGCGTGCGGGCGCGCGCGACGTGCTGCAGTGGCCGCTCGACCCGCAGGCGCTCGGCAACGCGCTCGAACGGGCCGCCGCGCAAAGCACACGGCGCGACACCGACGATACGCGGATCGTGTCGTTCATGTCGTGCAAGGGCGGGGCCGGCACGAGCTTCGCGGCCAGCAACCTCGCATTCGAGATCGCGGAAGGCTTCAAGCGCCGCGTGCTGCTGATCGACCTTAACCAGCAGTTCGCCGACGCGGCGTTTCTCGTCAGCGACGAAACGCCGCCGTCGACGCTGCCGCAGCTGTGCGCGCAGATCGAGCGGCTTGACAGCGCGTTCCTCGACGCGAGCGTCGCGCACGTGACGGAAAACTTCCACGTGCTCGCGGGCGCAGGCGACCCGGTCAAGGCCGCCGAGATGCGCGAGGACGCGCTCGAATGGATCCTGGGCGTCGCCGCGCCGCGTTACGACTTCGTGGTCTTCGACGTCGGCGTCTGCATCAATCCGCTGTCGATGGTCGCGCTGGATCGCAGCGACCAGATCGAGCTCGTGCTGCAACCCGCGATGCCGCACGTGCGCGCGGGCCGCCGGTTGCTGGAGATCCTCGTGTCGCTCGGCTACTCGACCGACCAGATGCGGCTGATCGTGAACCGCGCGACGCGCGCGAGCGACCGCACCCGCACGGCGCTCGAGGAAGTGCTCGGCCTGCACGCGGCCTGCACGATTCCCGATGATGCCGACACCGTGCTCGAAGCGATCAACCAGGGCCATCCGGTGTCGCGGGTCGCGCGCGGCACGGGGGTTGGCCGTGCGTTGCAGGGGTATGCGAAGCAACTCGTCGAAGGGGAGGTGCGCGCGGAGCACGGCGCGACGCACAGCGAACCGCTGATGTCCCGGCTGTTCGGCCGCAAGGCCACGCCGAAGCTCAAGTCCATGTAAATTTTTCGGGGAACCATCATGTCATTGCGCGAACAGATGTCCTTGCAACGGGCCCACCCGCCGGTGGCGGGCAGCGACCCGGCCGGCCCGGCCCATTCGTCGGTGCGCGACGCATACCAGAAGCTGCGCCGCGAAATCCACCTGGCCGTGCTCGAACGCGTCGAGCTCGAGCGCCTGTCGCGGATGCCGCAGGAATCGGTCCGCATGGAGATCGGCCTGCTGATCACGCGCATCCTCGACGAGGAGCGGCTGCCGGCGAACGACATCGAGCGGCGGCAGCTCGCGATCGACGTGTACGACGAGATGTTCGGTTTCGGCCCGCTCGAAGCGCTGCTGCGCGACCCGAGCATTTCCGACATCCTCGTGAACACGTACCGGCAGGTCTATGTCGAGCGCTTCGGCCAGCTCGAACTGACCGACGTGACGTTCTACGACGACGCGCACCTGATGAAGGTGATCGAGAAGATCGTGTCGCGCGTCGGGCGCCGCATCGACGAATCGAGCCCGATGGTCGATGCGCGGCTGCCCGACGGCTCGCGCGTGAACGCGATCATCCCGCCGTCCGCGATCGACGGGCCGCTGATGTCGATCCGGCGTTTCGCGGTCAATCCGCTGAAGATGGACGACCTCGTGCGCTACCACAGCCTGACGCCGCCGATGGCCGAGCTGCTCGACGCGCTGTCGCGCGCGAAGGTGAACGTGCTGGTGTCGGGCGGCACCGGCAGCGGCAAGACGACGCTGCTCAACATCCTGTCCGGCTTCATTCCGCGCAACGAGCGGATCGTGACGATCGAGGACGCCGCCGAACTGCAACTGCAGCAGCCGCACGTGCTGCGGCTCGAAACGCGACCGCCGAACATCGAGGGCAAGGGCGAGATCACGCAGCGCACGCTGGTGCGCAACGCGCTGCGGATGCGCCCGGACCGGATCATCCTCGGCGAAGTGCGCGGCGCCGAAGCGCTCGACATGCTCAACGCGATGAACACCGGCCACGAAGGCTCGCTCGCGACGATCCACGCGAACACCCCGCGCGACGCGCTGACGCGGCTCGAGAACATGGTCAGCATCTCCGGCCTGACGCTGCCGCCGAAGACGATGCGCCAGCAGATCACATCGGCGATCTCGGTGGTCGTGCAGGCCGCGCGGCTGACCGACGGCAGGCGCAAGATCGTCAGCATCCAGGAACTGACGGGGATGGAGGGCGACATCATCAACATGCAGGAGATCTTCACGTTCAAGCGAACGGGCGTGGACCGCGACGGTTCGGTACGCGGCCACTTCTGCGCGACGGGCGTGCGGCCGAAGTTCGTCGAGCGGCTGCAGGCGTTCGGCATCAACCTGCCGGATTCGCTGTACGACCCGTCTCAGCGGTACGAGACGAACTGACGACAGGGCGCCGTTCGCTGCCGGGGAGGCTTCATGAACACGATCTTTTACGGTTTTGTGATTCTCACCTTCGTCGCGGTGGTACTCGCGATCGAAGGCGGTTATCAATGGTGGAACGCGCGGCATGGCGCTGCCGCACGCCGGATCGAATCGCGCATCCGCTCGATGTCGGCCGGCGGCAACGTCCAGCAGGAGCGGCTGTCGATCCTGAAGAAGCGGATGCTCGACGAATCGAAGCCGTTCGACCGGCTGCTGCTGCGCATGCCGCGCGTGCATCGGCTCGATCTCGTGATCCAGCAGTCGGGCCTCGACTGGACGCTGCCGAAGCTGATCATGCTCAGCGCGGTGTTCGCGGCGTTCGCGTGGCTTGCGCTGAGCTTCGCGACGTTGCCGCAGCTCGCGGCGCTGCCGGTCGCGCTGTTCGCCGGATGCCTGCCGATGATGTACGTGATGCGCTGCCGCGGGAAGCGGATGCGCAAGCTCGAGCGGCAGTTGCCGGACATCTGCGACATGATCGCGCGCGCACTGCGTTCCGGCCACTCGTTCACGAGCACGCTCGGGATGGTCGGCGACGAGTTTCCCGATCCGATGGGCGGCGAGTTCAGGGTCACGTTTGACGAGGTCAACTACGGCGTGTCGCTGCACGACGCACTGATGAACCTCGTCACGCGCGTGCCGGTGCAGGACCTGCGCTACTTCGTGATCGCGGTGCTGATCCAGCGCGAGACGGGCGGCAACCTCGCCGAGCTGCTCGACAGCATCGCCGCGCTGATCCGCGAGCGCTTCAAGCTCTTCGACAAGGTGCGCGTGCTGTCGGCGGAAGGGCGGCTGTCGGCATGGATTCTCGGGCTGCTGCCGTTCGGCACCGCCGCGGTGATGGCGCTGCTGAACCGCGAATTCCTGTCCGTGCTCTGGGAGGACCCGGCGGGGATCCGGATGGTCGGCATGATGCTGGTGTCGATGCTGTTCGGGTTGTTCTGGATCCGCCGTATCGTCCGCATTCGCGTCTGACGCGCGAGCCGTATAACGAACCGTTGCGAGGCTGTCATGCAAAACCTGAGCGTAGTCCAGGCCGTGATGCTGGGCGGCTTGTTCCTCTTCGTGGCCGGCGGCGCGCTCGTCGCGATGCTGCTGTTCGCGCCACGCAGCATCCAGCGCCGGATCCAGCAGGCCGGCGGGACCGGGGCGGGCGCGACCGGCGCGGCGGGCACGGGCGACGGCGACGACCTGGCGTCGCGCTGGGTCGCGAAGCTGGTCGAGCTGTCCACGCCGATCTCGAAGCTGTCGGTGCCGAAGGAGGGCTGGGAGAATTCACCGCTGCGCATCCGGCTCATGAATGCCGGCTGGCGCAACCAGAGCGCGGCCGCCCTGTATTTCACCGCGAAGACGGCGCTCGCGCTCGGGTTGCCGTGCGTGGCGTTGATGGTGCTGATCACGACGTCGCTCGGCGACGAGCGTGCGATCCTGTCGGTCATCCTCGTCGCGCTCGCCGGCATCGGCTACTACATCCCGAACGTCGTGCTGTCGCAGCGGGTCAAGGTGCGCCAGCAGAAGATCTTCGAGGATTTCCCGGACGCGCTCGACCTGCTGACGGTGTGCGTCGAAGCGGGGCTCGGGCTCGATGCCGCGCTGATGAAGGTGAGCGAGGAACTGCGGTTCAGCAGCGAGGTGGTCGCGAGCGAACTCGACCTGCTGCTGCTCGAGATGCGCTCCGGCTTCACGAAGGAGACGGCGCTGCGCAATCTCGCGCTGCGTACCGGCGTGGAGGACATCGAGTCGTTCTGCGCGATGCTGATCCAGGCCGACCGCTTCGGCACGAGCATCAGCGAATCGCTGCGCGTGCTGTCCGACATGCTGCGCACGCGGCGGCGGATGCGCGCGGAAGAGCGGGCCGCGAAGATCGCGCTGAAGCTGCTGTTCCCGCTGATCTTCTTCATTTTCCCCGCACTGATGATGGTGCTGCTCGGGCCGGCGATGATCCACGTCTATCGCGTGCTGCTGCCGACGTTCGTGGGCATCGGGCAGTGAGTGGCGCAGCGGCGTTGCGCCGGTTTCGTCGATCAAGGTTTTGCGTGCCGGACGGCCACCCCCGCCGGCCGGCACGGTAACAGGCTTCATGGAGGCTCCCTCCCCAGGCGGCGCCGCGAGACAGGTTGACCATAGCGGCGTCAAGGCATCCTGGACCCATGGTCGGCCATGGAACGAGCCGTAGTCCACCGCCTCAGCGGCTGCCCCCTACTGCTAACCTGAATGCCGGCGAAGTTTGCCGGCATCACGTTGTGCGCGACGGCGCGAACGTCGCGGATCGCGACCGGCGTGTCAACTGCGTCCCTGACGCAATCGCGGCGATGACACGATGGACGCCGCGCCATGGCATGGTCGGCAATCGCGGCGCGGCACGAAAGGCGGCGGCCTGGTGCTCCTGACGCTCGCATTTGCATTTCCCGCGATTCCCATGGGCTGTGCGTTCCTCGCGCATCCGGTGTCGTACCGGCTTTTGACGCTCGCCTGATCCACCTGCGGAGCGAGCACAAGGTATCGCCCGACCTGAAAGCCAATCGGAAGCTCGTGCTCGACATCACGATCGCCCGGCTCGACGCGCGGTATTTCGCGGCATGTCGAGCGACTGCCTGAACGTAGCCGACGACGGCCCCGATGTGCCGCGCCGGCGCTTCCAGATCGACAAGGCCGTCCCTGACCCGTTGCGCAACGGCGAGCGTATCCGTATCGCGTACGTGCCGATTTCCGGCCGCGTGCTGGAAGATCGAGTCGGCCGCGGGCCGGCAGCTGATCTGAATCCGGGATGATTCGCCGCGCGGACGGCCGACCGACGCGTTGCCCGCCATGCGGCGGAAAATTCCGGTCCGCACGACTGTTTCATCTGTCGCGTCAATCGCATCGATGCCTTGAGTTTCATCATCCGCCGCGCTACATTGCCGCTCGCAGAATTCCGTACGGACGCCTGCATACCCTGTAATTCGTACGTAAGGAATCCCGATGGGGCAACAGGCGGAAGGCAACGACGACATTACCGGCAACCCGGCCGGGCGCGACGCACTCGCGCCGGTCGCAGGCGCCGCCGCGTTGCTGGTCGCCACGCTCGGCGCGCTGGGCGCCGTCGACATCCTGCCCGCCGACCTGCGCTGGTGCGCACCGCTTGCCAGCGCATGGTGCAACGTACTCGTCGTCGCGATCGGCGTGCTGCTCGCCGGCCGCGCACGCCGCCATCCTCCGGAAATATCGGCCGCCACGCTGATCGGCGACTGGCTGCGCCATGCATTCAGCCGAAAGCACGAACCGGAGCACGACGACAACCCGTGGCCGGCGATCGCCGCTGCGATCGACTGGCGGCCGTGGGCTGTCACCGCCTGCGGTGTGCTTTCCGTCGCGCTTGCCGTGCTCGCGTGGCAGCCGCCGTCACCCGTGATGCTGGTGCGCGCGATGAGTGCGCCCGAGCCCACGCTCGCGGCCGGCGCGGCCTGCATCGTTCTCGCCTTCCTGACCCTCGTCGCCGAACGCCACCATGCGGCGGCCGCCAGCCGGTCGGCGGTGTCCGCGTCGCTCACGCGGGTGCTGCGCGTTGCGCTCGTCACCGCGCTCGCGGGTGCGCTGGCCGCTGCATGGTTCGCGTTCCGGCACCGCACGGCAGACTGGCTTGTGCAGTCGGTCGCGCTGCTCAATGGAGCCGTCGCCGCCGAACTGACCCTGCGCGGCGTGCTGTCGTGGTTTGCGGGACCGCGCGGCGCCGTCGTGCCGACCAGCGCGATCGCCGGGCTGCTGAGCCGGCGCCCGTCGCCGTTCGCGTCGCTCGGCGCGGAACTGCGCCATCGTTACGGCATCGACCTGCGGCAGAGCTGGGGCTGGCGCAGCTTCGTGCGGCTGCTGCCCGGCGCGCTCGCCGCCACCGTCGCGTGTGCATGGCTGCTCACCGCCGTCGTCGTGCTGAACCCGGAGCAGCGCGCGGTCTACGAGCGCTTCGGCGCGCCGGTCGCGGTGTGGCAGCCGGGCCTGCACGTCGGCCTGCCCTGGCCGTTCGGGCGCGCGCGCATCGTCGACAACGGCGCGGTGCACCAGGTCGCCATCGCGGGCAGCGCGAACGACGGCGGCGCCGATGCGTCGCCCGTGCCGGCCGACGGCCCGACGCCCGAACGTCTCGACCGTCTGTGGGATGTGCCGCATCCGTGGGAAACCACCCAGGTGATCGCCGGCGCGAACGGCGACCGCCAGAACTTCCAGATCGTCAACGCCGACGTGCGGGTCGACTACCGGCTCGGCCTGACCGATGCCGATGCACGCGCGGCGCTCTATCGCGCGATCGACCCGGAAAGCACGGTGCGCACGAGCGCCAATCGCGAACTCGTGCACTACCTCGCGTCGCATACGCTCGAATCGCTGCTGGAAACGAATCAGGCCGCGATGGCCGGCCAGTTGAAGCGCGCGATCCAGCAGCAGCTCGACCGGCTGCAAAGCGGCGTCGACGTGATCGCGGTCGTGATCGAGAGCGTGCATCCGCCGACCGGCGCAGCCGCCGCGTTCCACGACGTGCAGGCCGCGCAGATCCGCGCGCAGGGCAGCGTCGCGCAGGCGCGCGGCTTCGCGGCCGGCCTGCTCGGCAACGCGCAGCAGCAGGCGCTCGAACGGGTCGCGCATGCCGAAGCGCAGGCCGGCGACACGGTGTCGTCGGCGCGCGTGCAGCAGATCGATTTCGACGCCGACCTGGTCGCGTACCGGCTCGGCGGCCCCGCGTTTCCGTTCGAGTATTACCTCGACCGGCTGCAACGCGGCCTGCGCGACGCGCGCATGACGATCATCGACGACCGGCTTGCCGACGGCACGCGGGCGACCGTCGATCTTCGCAATACGCCTGCCGGCGATCTGGCCGGCATCCATTGACATGTCGCGGCGATTTCCGCACGGGCGGCGCGACACGGCAACAAGCCGTGCCGCCGCACCGCACGCGAGCGACGCCGCACCCGGGACGACATCGTGAGTCTGTTTCATTCGCACGCGCATGATCATGCGCACCACGGCCATGGCCACGACCACCCTCATCACGCGCATCACGGTGCGCCCCAGCCGCCCGGCGCGTTCCGCCTGCGCGTCGCGGTGGCGCTGCTGTGCGTGATCGTCGCGCTCGCGGTGGCGAGCTTCGTGCAGGTGCGTGCCGGCGAGGCATCGGTGATCACGCGCTTCGGGCGGCCCGTGCGCGTGCTGCTCGAACCCGGGCTCGCGTGGCGCCTGCCAGCGCCGATCGATGCGGTGACGCCCGTGGACCTGCGCCTGCACACCACGTCGAGCGGCCTGCAGGACGTCGGCACCCGCGACGGGCTGCGCATCATCGTCGAGGCCTACGTCGCGTGGCGCGTGCCGGCCGATGCGCGCGACATCGGGCGCTTCATGCGGGCGGTCGGCAACGAGCCGGATGAAGCGGCGCGGCAGATCCGCTCGCTCGTCGGCTCCGCGCTGCAGACGACGTCCGCCGGGTACGATCTCGCGTCGCTCGTGAACACCGATCCGGCCCAGGTGAAGATCGGCGAGTTCGAAGATGCGCTGCGCCGGCAGATCGATGCGCAGCTCTATGCGGCTTACGGCGTGCGCGTCGCCCAGGTCGGGCTCGAACGGCTCACGCTGCCGGCCGTCACGCTCGCCGCGACGGTCGACCGGATGAGCGCCGAACGCGAGACTGTGGCCGCGCAGCGTACCGCGGACGGCAATCGCGAGGCCGCGCAGATCCGCTCGGACGCCGAGCGCGATGCACGCATCGCGCTGGCCGACGCGAACGTGAAAGCGGCCGGCATCGAAGCGCAATCGCGCAAGGATGCGGCCGACATCTACGGCAAGAGCTATGCGGGCAACCCGCACCTGTACACGATGCTGCGTTCGCTCGACACGCTGAACGCGGTGGTCGGTACCAATACGAACCTGATCCTGCGTACCGACGCCGCGCCGTTCCGCGTGCTCGTGCAGGGCCCGGCCGACACGTCGGGGCAGGCCGTGCCGGCGCCCAAGACGCACAAGGCCGCGCGATGAGCGAGCCGTCCGCATCGCCGCTCGGGCCGGGCGCACAGGCCGTGCGCCTGTCGTTCTGGTTCGTCGCCGCGCTCGCGGTGCTCGCCGCCTGCGCGTGGGCCGGCTCGAACATCCGGCGGATTCCGGCGGACAGCCGCGCGGTCGTGATGCGTTTCGGCGCGCTCGTGCGCACCCAGGACGCCGGGCTCGTGATCGCATGGCCGCAACCGTTCGAATCGGTCCTGCTCGTGCCGGGCGCCGCGCGCGTGCTCGAGCAGCGGATCCGCTCGCTCGACCGCGATCCGCGAGCGCTCGCGCCGTCCGCGAAGGGCGTCGCGCGGTTGTCCGACGCGCTCGCCGGTTCAGGCTACGTACTGACGGGCGACGGCGGGGCGGTCGCGTTGAGCGCGGTGCTTTACTATCGGGTCAGCGATCCGTACGCGTACGTGCTGCAGCAGGCTCGCCTCGACGCGGCGCTCGAGCGGATCGTGTCCGCATCGGCCGTCGAGGTCGCGGCGACCCGCGATCTCGACGCGATCCTGGTCGCGCGGCCCGAACAGCTGGCCGCCGACCGGCAAATGGCCGCGCGACGCGAACGGTTGCGCGGCGATCTCGCCGATGCGATCGCGCGGCACCTGCGTGCACTCGACGCGGCGCACGCGGGGCTCGGCGTCGAAGTCGCGCGCGTCGACGTGCAGCCCGCGTTTCCCGGAGCGGCCGCCGATGCGTTCAACGCGGTGCTGACGTCGCTGCAGGTCGCCGAGCGGACCATCGCCGAAGCCCGCACCACCGCCGAACAGCGGCGGCAGGACGCGCAGCAGGACGCCGACCGGATCGTGCAGGACGCGCGGGCCCATGCGGCCGAACGCGTCGCGACGGCGCAGACCGACACGCTGGAGATCCGGCAGCTCGACGCGACGCTCCGCGAGAACGGCGATCCGGGGCTGCTGGCGCGGCTGTATCGCGATCGCGTGCAGCGCGTGCTGTCGAAAGCCGGACGCGTGACGACGATCGATCCGCACGACACCTCGAACCTGATCCTGCCCGGAACCGCCCGATGAATTCGCTCGCCGAACCGGCTACGCAGCCGGACACCGCGCCCGCCGGCGCGACAGCCTACGCGCTGTCCTCCGACGAGCGCCGCACGATCACGCGGCAGATCGCGTTGGCGCTGCTCGCGGGCGGCCTGCTCGTGCTGTCGTTCGCGTGGCGCATGCTGTCGGGCGGCGGCGACACGCTCGCGCAACTGCTCGCCGCGCTCGCGTCGCTGATCGTCGCGGGGCCGGTGTTCGCGAGTGCGTGGCACAGCCTGCGCGCGCCGAGCCTGCACGGCGTGACCGATCGCCTGATCGCGCTCGCGATGCTGGCCGCCTGGGCGATCGGCGACATGACGACGGCCGCGCTGCTGCCGATCGTGATGACGTTCGGCCACGCGCTCGAAGAGCGCAGCGTGCTCGGTTCGCAGGAGGCGATCCGCGCGCTCGGCCGGCTGACGGCCGGCCGCGTGCGTCGCATCGGCACCGACGGCAGTGTCGTCGAAGTCGCGTATGACGCACTGCGTGCGGGCGACCGTATCGAAGTGGTGGCCGGTGCGCGCATTCCGGTCGACGGCGTCGTCGTCGCGGGCACGTCGAGCGTCGACAACGGGCCGATCACCGGCGAATCCGTACCGCACGACGTCGATGCAGGCAGCGCCGTGTATGGCGGCGCGCTGAATCTCGACGGCGTGCTGCGCATCGACGTCACGCACACGGGCAAGGATTCGACGCTCGGCAAGATCATCGCGCTGATGCAGCACGCGGAACAGGCGAAGCCGCCCGTCACGCAGGTGCTCGAGCGGCACATGGGCGCGTATCTCGCGCTCGTCCTGCTGATCGCGGCGATCGTCTGGTTCACGTCCTCGAATGCATCGGCGATGCTCGCGGTCATCGTGGCCGCGTGCCCGTGCGCGCTGGTGCTCGCGGCACCGTCCACGGCCATCGCCGGGATCGCGGTCGGCGCGCGGCACGGCATCCTGTTTCGCAATGCCGCGTTTCTCGACAAGATCGCCGAAGTCGATTCGCTCGTGATCGACAAGACCGGCACGCTCACCCGCGGGGAATTGCAGGTTCGGCAGGTGTGGCTGCAGCCCGGCGTCGACAGTGCGCACGCGCGTGCGCTGGCCGCGCGGCTCGGCGAAAGCAGTGCGCACCCGGCGAGCCGCGCGCTCGTCCGCGATGCCGCCGCGTCCGGCCTCACCGGTGTTGCCGTGGCGCCGTTCGAACGCACGCGGGAATTGCGCGGGCTCGGCGTCGTCGCCGACACGCCGGACGGCACGGCGGTACTCGGCCGGCCCGCGCTGCTTGCCGACCATGCCGGTGACTTGCCGTCACCCCCGGAAGGATTCGACGGGCCGCTCGTCGGCCTTGTGCTCGACGGGCGCCTGCTCGCATGGTTCGGCTTTGCCGACACGCTGCGGTCCGACGCGCGCGACGTGCTCGCCGAGCTGCGGACGCTGGGCCTTGCGCGGCAGACGCTGCTGACGGGCGACCTTGAGCGCGTCGCGAGCAAGGTCGCGGCCGAGACGGGTATTGAGACGGTGGTTGCGCAGGCGCTGCCGCACGACAAGCTCGATTACGTGATGCGCGAGATCGGCGCGGGCCTGCATCCGCTCGTGGTCGGCGACGGGCTCAACGACGTGCTGGCGATCAAGGCCGGCTCGACGAGCATCGCGATGGGCGAGCGTGGCGTCGACATTGCGATCGCATCGGCCGATGTCGTGCTGCTGGGCGACGACCTGAAGCGGATTCCGACCTGCATCCGCCTCGGCCGGCAATGCCGTCGCACGGCGACGACCAATGCGGCGATCGGCCTCGCGTGGACGCTCGCGGTGATCGCGCTGGCCGCGACCGGGATGCTCGGCGCTGTGTGGGCAGCGATCCTGCACAACGTCGGCACGTTCATCGTGATTGCGAACGCCGGGCGGCTGCTGCGGATCGATGAGGACGTTCGCGACGCGTGAGCGGTGGAGGGGACACTTCGTCCCCTGTCGCAACGTGCCTCTTCACCGCATCACGGCCGACCTTCGCTCGGCACCTCGGCCGCCTTGCTGAGCTCGCCCATGATGATCCGCGCGATCTCGTTGGCCGGTGCGCGTCCATCGGGCGCGGCAGCCGTGTTCGCCCACGTGACGATCGTCGTTTTCGTGACCGGGTCGTAGCCCATGAAGGTGTTGAAGCCCGGTATCTCGCCGGTATGTCCGTAGAACGTGCCGAACTTGGCCAGGCCCATGCAGTAGCTCGCCGATATCGGATCGGTCGGATCGATCGGCGTGCAGCTGGCGAGCCGTCGCGCCTGCAGGTCGGCGTTCAGGTAGCCGCCGCCGACCATCCGCTGCACGTAGGCAGCCAGTTCCGTCACGGTTGAAATGCCTGAGCCGGCCGTCCACGCCCATGACGTATTGACGCCGGTCACGTTCGTCGGCTGCAGCACGCCGCTTTTCGCGTCAGCCTGGCGCTGGGGCGACAGCGCGTCGCTGTTGGTCGTCTCGGCATTGGTGCCCCATTGATAGCCCTGCGGTGCCGGCGCCGGCAGCGACGTGTTCTGCTGCGGCGGGAGCAAGGTATTGGCCAGGCCGAGCGGCGCGAACAGGCGTGCGTTCATCGCATCGGCCGCGCTCATGCCGGTCAGGTGCTCGATGATGAGCCCGAGCAGCACCGTGTTCGTATTCGAGTAGCGGAAATCCGTGCCGGGCGGAAAATAGACCGGCTGGCCTTCGGCGATGCCCAGCAGCTCGGACGGGGTCCACACCTTGTCAGGCTGCGCATCGAGCGTCTGGTTGAACGCGAGATTCGTCGAATAGTTGTAGAGGCCGCTGCGCATGGTCAGCAACTGTTCGATCGTGATCGTGTCGCCGTTGGGCACGTTCGTGACGAACTTGCTCACGGAGTCGCCAAGGCTCAGCCGGCCTTCCTGCACCAGTTGCAGGATCACCGTGCCGGTCCAGGTCTTCGTCACGCTGCCGACGCGAAAGTGCGCATTCGTCGGGATCGGCATGTTCGTGCCGCGCACGGCCGTGCCGAACGATTCGAGCCAGTTGCCTTGCGGCGATTGCACATAGACGACCGCGCCGGGCGTCAGCGTGTCCGTGAGCAGCGCGCTGATCTGCGGGCGCGCCGCGTTCGCGAACGCGGGCGTGCTCGAGGCCGGCGAACTGTCGCCGCCGCATGCGGAAACGGCGAGGCCGATGACGGCGGCCGGTGCGACGGCAACCAGGCCGTGCATCAGCCGTCGCGATACGTTCGACAAAAACCGGGAGGTTGCTGACGTAACCATGATGCGGACCCTCCGTGGTCGTGACGTATTGCCTGCGTTGTCTCCTCCAAAACTATAGGACAGGCGTGTTGCCGCCGGCAGCACGCATTTTTGGTCTGACGATAGCGATCCGGCCCGTTCACCCGGTCGCGGCCGTCACTGAAAGTGATGCACATACCGCAGCACCATCCGCGTGCCCTGCGGCCGGTTGCGCGCATAGGTCTCGAAGTACGCGTTGAACATCAGATGATCCTGCGGCGAGAAGCTATACATGGCCCCCGGGCCGATCGCGAACACGGCCTCCCGCGTGCCCGGCACGTCCTGCCCGTTTGCCTTCATGTCGGTGGTCTGCCGCAGCCAGTAGCCGTTGATTCCCAGCCGCAGGCCGGGGCGCACTTCATACTCGGTCGCGAAGTTCGCGTGGATCGCCTGGCCGGCCTGCGTCGACGTCACGTCCGGACCGAGCGACGTGGCCGGCTGGTGGTTGGTCGCGTTCCACAGATAATGCAGCCGCCACGACACGGTCCAGTTGGGCGTGAGCCACAGCGTCGCGGCCCAGTACGGATCGAACGACCAGAAATGGCTGCCGGGGTTGATCGCGCGCGACGGGTCGTACGCGCCGGTCGGCGCGATGAACTGGAATTCCACGCGCTGCGCGAAGCGCGGGCCCTGTGCGCCCATCACCGGGTCGAACTGGATGAACGGGCCGATCAGCAGGTCGCCGAAGCCGGCGCGCGCATTCAGCGCGACGTTGCCGATGCCGTCGTTGGTTCGCGCGGACGCGATCCACGGCAGGATCACGTCGAGGCCGGGATGCATGCCCGCGAACGTCAGCGGCGACTGATAGACGAGCTGGCTCAGCCCCGCGAACAGGTCGATGTCCTGCTTCGGCAGCCCGACCTTGTTGCCCGCATTGTCGTTGACGCGGCCGGCCGTGTAGTACTGCAGGTACTGCGTGCCATACCAGCCGGAGCCGGCCGGCGGCATCCCGTCGAGGAAGCTGGTCATGCCGAGGTTGACCGCCGGCAGGTCGGCTGCGCCGACCGGCGCGCCTGCGGCCATGCCGGCGATCGTGAGGCTTGCGACGACGAGCGCGCGAGAGCCGAATTTCATGTTCACCACCTCCTGTTTATTTATTTGTATAACTAATCAAACGGTGCGAAAAAGATCGGGATGATCGACGATCGAGCGATACTGGCCCGCATGGAACACCAGCGGCGCATGGCCGAACGTGTCGAACTGTTCGATCTGGCCGATGAAGAGCAGGTGATCGCCGCCTTCGTAATGGCCGACGTTGCGACACACGAAGCGCGCGCTCGCGCCGTCGAGGCAGGGCACGCCGCCGGTTTCCGAATCGACGTGAAGCACGCCGTCGAACTTGTCGGCGCTGGGCGTCGCGAAGCGGCGCGACAGGTCGATCTGGTCGTGCGCGAGGATGTTGATCGCGAAATGGCTGGCCGCGACGAAATCCGGGCGGCTCGGCGCGACCTTGCGCAGGCTCCACAGCACGAGCGGCGGATCGAGCGACAGCGACGAGAACGAATTGGCGGTGAGGCCCACCTTGCGTCCGTCGGCCGCGCACGTGGTGATCACGGTCACGCCGGTCGGGAACTGCCCGAACGCGGCGCGCAACTGCAGCGGGTCGAGGGCCGGGCGATCGGTAGCGGTCGTTTCCATGTCGGTCACTCCGCACGCACGCTGTGTTCGCGGATCATCGCCGTGCAGGCCGACGGCTCGAACCACCACGGCGAGAACCGGCGCGGATCGTCGAAGCCGTCGACGATCGCCGCGGCGAGCGACGGCAACTGGCCGGCCGCGCCGAGCAGTTCGAGGATGTGCGGCGGTGGCGGCGTGAGCAGCGAGTTGGTCCAGCGCACGACGTGCTGCGCATACGCCCAGTAGCCTTCGAACGTCTGCTGCATCCAGTCTTCGCCGAACGGCGCGGCATCGCGCGCGAGGATCGCATCGAAATACGCGTTCGCGCATTTCGCGGCGTTGTTCGATCCCTGCCCGGTGATCGGATCGTTGACGACCACCGCATCGGCCATCCCGAACACCGTCCGGCCCGACGGCAACCGGAAGAACGGCTTGCGCACCGTCGGCGCGAAGCGCCCGGCCAGCGTGCCGTTCGGATCGGTGAGCTCGACGTCGCGGCAGCGTTCGAATTCCCACGGCACGTACTGCTGCAGGAACGACAGGCTCCGGTCCAGATGCTGCTCGGGCGTCTTCACGTCGGCCCAGCAGTCGAGCGGGCCGCCCGGAATGCCTTCGAACACCATGATTTCGCACGGGCCCGTCGTGGTCAGCGCGGGGAACACGAAATACTCGCCGATGCCCGGCAGCAGGTTGAAGCGCACGCGCGAATACGGCTGGCTCGGCGTCATCCCTTTCACGTAGGTGAGGGCCAGCGCGCGTTGCGGGCGGTCGAACGCGCTGCGCGTGTCGTCGCGGCCGAGCAGGTTGACGATCTCGCCCTTGCCGGCCGCGAGCAGCACGAGGTCGTGGCTGCGCGCCAGCTCCTCGAGTTCGGGCACGCCGACGTCGCCGATGCGCACGTCCGCGCCGCGGCGCTTCACGCCGTCGAGCCAGTCGGCCATCTTTACGCGCTGGTCGACCGACTGCGCATAGCGGGTCAGCCGCGACGACCAGTCGATCACCTTGCGGCCGTTGCCGTCCGGATGCGGCACCGCGATGCCGATCCCTTCGACGGACGGGCACGCTTCCTCCCAGGCGTTCAGGCCGAGGTCGCGCTCGATCTGCAATGACGTGTGGAACATGCACTGGCTCGACATGACCTTGCCGGTGCGGATCTGTTCGGCGTCGCGGTTGGTCGCGAGCGTGACGGGGTAGCCCTGGTCGAGCAGGGCGAAGGCGAGTTGGAGGCCGGACTGGCCGGCGCCGACGATGGCGATGCGTCTCATGGATGTGTCCTTGGTTGGCCGGATGCCGGCCGGAATCGAAATGATGGCGGGAAGCGGCGGCGAGGAACGGTCACTCCGCGAGACGCGGAATGGCCGGCACCGCCTGTTCGGGACCCATCGCGGAATAGCCGCCATCCACCGCGTAGTCGGCGCCCGTCACGAAGCTCGCGGCGTCGCTGCACAGGAACGTCACGACCTGCGCGACTTCGGACGGATCGCCGACCCGGCCGAGCAGGTGGAACGGCGCGGCGACGCGATCGGTCTTCGCGCGATCGCCGTGCGTCATCTCGTCCATCACGCGCGACCACGTCCAGCCCGGCGACACCGAGTTGACGCGGATGCGGTCGGGCGCGAGATCCATCGCCATGCTGCGCGTGAGCTGGCGGATCGCCGCCTTGGACGTCGGGTACAGCCAGCGGCCGGTTTGCGCGCACTGGGCCGAGATCGAGCTGAAGTTCACGATCGCGCCGCCGCCGCGCCGGACCATCTGCGGATGCACGGCCTTGGCGAGCATCGCCGCCGACACGACGTTGACGTCCATCGCGGCGAGCCAGTCGTTGCGGGTAGCCTGGATGCCGTTGTCGACGTAGCTGCATGCGAGGTTGACGAGCACGTCGATCGCACCGAACCGCTCGACGATGGCCGCGACCGCATGCTCGATCGCGCGATCGTCGGTGATGTCGAGCGCGACGAACATCGCCCGTTCGCCGAGCGAATCGGCCACGCGCGCGCCGTTCTCCGCATCGAGATCGAGGATCGCGACGCACGCACCGGCGCGGCTCAGGTCCTGAGCGACCGCGGCGCCGATCAGCGTGGCGCCGCCGGTGACGATCGCGACTTTGCCAGCAAGGGCAGTCATGGGGTGTCTCCGGAAATCGTTGGATGAGGGAGGGGCCGCGTCAACGCGCACCCGCCGACGGTTCGCTGTCCTGCCAGCGGCGCATCAGGCCGTTCGACGGCACGGTTTCGTCGAGCAGCTTGCGGGCCGTTTCGACGCCCGCGACCGGCAGGCCGGCGGGATCGAGCAGGCCGATCTGCACGAGCACGCTCGCCTGGTCCCAGTAGATGTGCTCGTGATAGAGCTTGTCGCCGCGAAACTTGACGATCGCGACGAGCGGAATCTCGACGCGCTTGCCGGTCGGCGCGACGCCCGGCAGCATCCAGTCGACCTCGGTGGTGTGCGTGAAGCAGAACAGCAACTCTTCGACGACCTGGCTCGCGCCGATCGTGCGCGAGATCGGCGTGATCGTCGTGTCGGGCGGATTCGCATGCACGAAATGATGCGTGTAGAAGCGCTTGAGCTCGTCGTAGCCGACGCCGCCCGTCAGCGTCGGAATATGGTTGACGTACGGCTCGGCAACCATCGTCGCCATCGTTGCATCGACGTTGCGCGTGTCGAATTCGTGTTTCAGATGCGCTTCCCACAGTGTGGACAGGTCGTAGTGCGGGCCGAGCGCGGCACGGAAGGCGGCGATCGCGCGCTGATGGGCCATGATCGCGGCGGCCTTGTCGAAATGATCGCCGCCAACGCGCGCGAACGCGTGATCGACACCCGGATACACAACCACTTCGACACCGTCGCGCCCGGCCAGCGCGTCGGTAATGCGCCGCTGCGCGTCCGGCGGGCAGAAGCGATCCTGCCCCGCGATCTGCAGCACGAGCCGGCCGTGCAGGTGCGACGCCTCGTCGAGCGCCTGCTCGATGCCCACTCCGTAGTAGCTGACCGCCGCGGCCACGTCCGGCAGCCGGCACGCGGCGAGATACGCGAGCTTGCCGCCGAGGCAGTAGCCGAGCACGCCGGCTTCGCCCGTGCATTCCGGCAACTGCCTGAGCACCCGGAGCGCGGCGCTCACATCCTCGACGCCCTTGTTCTCGTCGTATTCGCGGTAAAGGGCCATCGCGCGTTCGGCGTCGGTGGCTGTGTAACCGAGTTCGATCCCCGGCGCCTGGCGCCAGAACAGGTCGGGCACGAGCACCGTATAGCCTTCCTCCGCGTAGTAGTCGGCCGCTTCCCGCATCGTCGCGTTCGCGCCGAAGATCTCGTGGCACAGCACGATGCCGGGCCCCTTGCCGGCGGCCGGCATGCTCAGGTATGCGCGAAACGTGCCGCCGTCCGGCGACGGAATCTCGATGTGACGTCCTTGCATGTGTCCCTCCATTCCAGTTTTTTGCTGCGACGGGCCCAGTATTGGCGGACGAAATGGGCACTTCTATCCGCTTTCTTCGGCCGGTATCCGCGAATTCCGGAAACTTGAGGAACCGGCCGCCGCGCGTGGGCAGGCGCGCGGCTGACTGCGGGTATGTGCGGATGCGGAAGGCCCGCACAGTTTTCTACGATGCGCGAACGGTCCGCTTCTTGCATCGTTTGCGCGGGACGTGCGTGCTTGGGCGGCCGGACTGTCCGGATACTCCGGGCGCTATCCGGATCGTGCGGCGGATGCCCCCATACCGGGAACGCATGCACGGCGCGAGTGCAATCGGGCATGACGGGAGAACAGCGATGGCGCAATTTTCCGAAACGGGCTGGCTGCCGGATACGGCCTGTTTCAATCACGACAACCTGCTGCTGCAGTCGAACGATGTCGACGAGGTTCGCGCACGCGTCGCCGACGTCTTCAAGCCGCACCGGCTCACGCCGACCGGCGAATCGCGCGCGCTGCACAGCTGCATGCATCACGCGCGCTGGGGCAACCTGTCGTTGAACCTGCTCGATTATGGCGGTGGCGTCAGCATCGAGCCCGGGCCGCTCGAGCACTTCTTCCTGTTGCAGATCCCGCTGCGCGGCGACGCGGAGATCGAGTGCGGATCGGCGCGTTTCGTGTCGTCGCCGGGCACGGCGTCGTTGATCTCGCCGACGCTGCCGCTGAAGATGCGCTGGGGCGATGCGTGTCCGCAAGTCATCGTGCGCATCGAGCGCGAAGTGATGGAGCGCCACGCGCAACGGCATTTCGGCGACGACCGCCGCGCGCCGGTCGAATTCGAGCCGGAATTCAACCTGTCGTCGTCGCAGGGGACGTGTCTGATGCAGATGCTGCCGATCCTCGCCGGCGCGATCGCGACGGAGGCGCATCCGCTGCGTCACCCGCTCGCGTTCGAGCCGCTCGAATCGACGCTGCTCAACCTGCTGCTGCACGGCCACCCGAACAGCGCGCGCAACGGCACGCGGCACCTGCCGGTGGCGCTCGCGCCGTTCTACGTGCGGCGCGTCGAGGACTACATCCGCGCGCATCTCGACGAGCCGCTGACGATCGAACGGCTCGCCGAACTCGCCGGCGTCAGCCCGAGCACGCTGTTCGCCGGCTTCCGCCATCGACACGGCATCACGCCGATGGGCTTCGTGCGGCAGTTGCGGCTGCAACATGTGCGCGAGGAACTGCTGGCCGACGCGTCGCCGGGGCTCGCGTCGGTGACGGACATCGCGCTGAAATGGGGTTTCGCGCACCTCGGACGGTTCGCGATCGAGTACAAGCGGGCGTTCGGCGAGTCGCCGTCGGCGACGCTCAGGATGCGGCGCGGGCGCGCCTAGCGGCTCGCGCGGCAGCCCGCGCGCCGATCCGCTACGGCAGCGGCACGCCCCAGACCGCCGTCACCTCCCCGCCGAGCCGCCATTCGGTGAACGGGCGGCGCGGTGCGATGATCGCCGGCAGGCGCGCGTCGTGAAAGCGCGCGTAGTACGGCTCGACCCAGCTCAGTTCATCGCGGAGCGTCCACGGAAACAGGTCCTGCCTGACCAGCGTGATCGCCGTGAAGCTGGCGGGATTGTCGACCGCATTGATGACGAGGTTCGCCAGGCGGCCGATCGCGCCGTCGTTTTCCCGATAGAGATCGATATGGCGCCGCTGCACGAGTTCCGCCGCGAACACGAGCGGGAGCAGCGCGAACGTATGATAGTGCAGCGCGCGGTTGCCGCGTTTGACTTCCCGTGCAAGCGAACCGTCGGGGCCGATGTCGCGGATGCCTTCGCGAACCCGCAGCAGCCCCGAGTCGACGAGGCTCGCGTTGCCGGTCACGGTACCGATGGCGATCAGGTCGAGTCCGGCCCAGTACACGAGGTTGTTGTGCAGATGGTTGATCGCTTGCGCATCGCGGGTGGCGATCGCGATGCGTTCGAGCCACGGATCGATCACGTCGAACCGCGCGCGGTTCGCGTCGCGCACGTCGCGCGGCATGCGCAGGATCACCATCGCGAAGTCGGTGCCGGCCCACGAACGCTCGTAGTCGCCCTGATAACCGGCGATCCGGCCCATCAGCGCGTCGGCCCGCGCCCAGCTTTCCAGCAGGCTCGTCACGCACGACCAGTCGCCATGGTCCGCCGACGCATTGAGCCGTGAAATGAAATCGCGCATCGGCTTGACCGCGCGCGCATAGCCGGCGTCGTCGTCATAGTAGCCGGGTGGATCGATCGTCGTGACGGCCGCCGGGACGTCACAGGCGCGGGCCGGCGGCACGGCGCAGAAGAGTGCGCTCACCGCGAGCCACGCGGCGAACAGTGGGCGAGCCGACAGGCGGGGCATACGGTCCTCGGTGGTGACGTGACGGCGGCGTGGCAAACACGGAAGCCGAACCCGGGGGCGGGCAACCTCGCGACACCGGACGCGCGTGGCCGCCAAGGCACGACGAACGCCGGTGACGCGCGCGGGCCGTGCAGCCCGCGAACGCTTCCCGTGGCGCACGCAGTCTAGCGTTCCCGTCTTTCATCCGCCTTGCCCGGCGCCAGCCGGCTGGAACGACGCCGGGCCGGCCCCGTCTTCCACGCGCCGGCCGACGACGCATTCTTTTTCGAGACTGCGCCATGTTCCCCCGGTATCATCGCTGCGCTCGCGACCGACGCCATGGGCCAGTGCATGCCGACTCGCGCGCAAACCGCATCGCAAAGAAGACAACACAGGGCGGACGCCGACGGTGCGTCGCGCCGCGATCAGGCCGAATCGGCCACCAGCACGACGGAGCAAGGAACGATGGTAACGGGGAGGGGGACGGGTGCGGCGCGCCGCGCGAGAGCGATCGCTGCCGGGAGCGCGTTGTATGTGGCGGCCGCGGGCGGCGCACACGCGCAGGCATCGGGTGCGGCAGCCACGGCGCCGGCCGGCGCGGCGGCGGCCGTGCTGCCGACGATCGATGTGACCGGGAAGGCCGCCGGCGCGTCGAGCGGGCTCGTCGGGCTGCGCACCACGGCCGGCACGAAGACCGACACGCCGGTGGCCGAGATCCCGCAAACGGTCAATCTCGTGACCGCGCAGCAGATCGAGATGACCGGCGCGACCGATCTGAACCAGGCGCTGCGCTACGTGCCGGGATTTGCGACGTTCGGCGCCGACAGCCGCACCGACTGGTATGCGGCGCTGCGCGGCTTCACGCCGACGCTGTACGTCGATGGCGTGGCCGCGCCGAATACGGCCGTGATCGCGAACTGGCGCGTCGACCCGTACACGATCGACTCGATCGCCGTGCTGCGCGGGCCGACCTCGGTGCTGTACGGCGCGGGCGAGCCCGGCGCGATCGTCGATGCGCACACGAAGCTCGCCGACGGCGAGCGCATCCGCGAAGCCGGCGTGCAGATCGGCAACGACGCGCGCAAGCAAGTCATGCTCGATGTCGGCGATGCGCTCGATCCGGACGGCCGCTATGCGTACCGCTTCGTCGGCGTGGCGCGCGACGGCAACGCGGTCACCGGCCCGAACGGCGACCGGCGCGTTGCGCTGGCGCCGTCGTTCCGGTGGCGGCCGACCGCCGATACGTCACTGACGCTCTCTGCGACGTTCCTGCAGGACAGCAGCGACATTTCGTCGAATTTCCTGCCCGCGTCGGGCACGGTGTTGCCGAACCCGAACGGCCGGCTGTCGCAGGACATCTACATGGGCGCCCCCGGGTTCAACGACTACCGGAAGAAGCAGTGGTCGCTCGGCTACGCGCTGGAGCACCGCGTGAACGCGATCTGGTCGCTGCACCAGGACGTGCGCTGGTCGCACCTGTCGCTCGACGACGCGACGGTGTTCGGCAATGGCTTCGTGCCGCGCAGCACCACCAACATGATGCGTTTCGCGGGGCTGTTCCAGTTCAACTACAGCCGGCTGGACATCGACAACCACGCGCAGGCGCGCTTCGGCACGGGGCCGCTCGAGCATACGCTGCTGCTCGGCGCGCAATTTGACCGGCAGACGACGACCAACAGCGTGTGGCTGGCGCTCGCGCCGTCGCTCAACCTGTATCACCCCGTCTACCGGCCCGTCACGGCCGCGATCTTCTCCGGCCCGACGTCGCTCGGCCACGTCGACCAGTACACGGCGATGAACACGTTCGGTGTGTACGCGCAGGACCAGATCCGCTGGCAGCGCTGGACGCTGACGCTCGGCGGCCGCGAGGATTTCGTCAATGCGCGGTTCGACGACCGGACGGCCGGCACGCAGGCGCGGCAGGACGTCAGTGCGTTCTCCGGGCGCGTCGGGCTCACCTATCAGGGCGACGCCGGGCTGTCGCCGTACGTGAGCTATTCGACGTCGTTCGATCCCGTCATCGGCGTCCGGATGTATGGCGGCGGCTTGCCTGCACCGACGCGGGGCAGGCAGACGGAAGCCGGGCTGCGCTGGCAGCCGCCTGGCAAGAACCTGCTGCTGAGTGCGGCCGTCTACCAGATCGACCAGACCAACGTCGCGACGCCGACACCGGTGAGTCTCGACCCGACCGGCACGACGTCGGTGCAGACCGGCAAGGTGCGCTCGCGCGGGATCGAGTTGAGCGCGGTCGGCAAGGTCACCCGCGAGCTGTCGGTCGTCGCGTCGTATGTGTATCAGGACGTCAAGAACGTGCAGGCGAACGACGCGTCGTTGAACCACTGGCCCGTGGCCGTGCCGCTGCCGCGGCAGATGGCGTCGATGTGGGCCGACTGGACCTGGCGCACGGGCGCGCTGTCGGGCCTCGGGCTCGGCGGCGGCGTGCGCTACCAGAGCGCGTCGGCCGGCGCGCCCGACAACTCGCTGACCGTGCCGAGCGTGACGCTGTATGACCTGGCGCTGCACTACGATATGCCGCACTGGCGATTCGCGCTGAACGTCGCGAACCTGTTCGACCGGCGTTATGTCAGCGGCTGCACGTCGTATACCGTCTGCGTGTTCGGCAACGAGCGGACCGTGCTGGCCAGCGCGAAATACAACTGGTGATCGCGAACGCGCGGAACGGGCCTACGCGTCGCGTTGCGGCTCCCGGCGCGCGGCGCGTTCGCCGGCGTCGCGCTGGCGCCGCCACTCGGTCGGCGTGAGGCCGAAACGTTCGCGGAATGCGGTCGCGAAATTCGCCGGCGTGGAAAAGCCGATTTCCTTCGCAATGCTGGCAATGCTGAGCGACGTCGAATCCAGCAGATCCTGCGCGATCCGCAGCCGCTCGTGCCGCAGATACTCGAACACCGTCTGGCCGAGATTGTCGCGAAACGCACGTGACAGCCGCTTTTCATGCGTGCCGACCGCGCGGGCCAGCTGCTCCACCGTCGGCGGATCGTTCAGCGTCCGTGCCAGGTGGCGGATGGCCGCGCGCACGATGATGTCGTCGTCCTTGCCGGCCACGAACGGGCTTTCCACGTCGACGGGCTGCTCGCGCTTCTCCCGCGCGAGCTGCACGCGAATCCGCGCGAGCACTTCCGCGGGCTCGAACGGCTTCACCACATAGTCGACGCAGCCGATTTCGAACCCCTCGAGGCGTTCGTGCAGGGCGCCGGCCACGGTCAGGAAAATCACCGGAATCGTGGACGTCAGCGGATCGGCGGCAAGCAGCCGGCACGCGGTGAAACCGTCCATGCGCGGCATGCGGACATCCATCAGGATCAGGTCGGGCATGAGCGCCTGCGCGCGCTGGCACGCCTGCAGCCCGTCGGATGCAATGCTGATCCGGCACCCCGTGCCGCGCAGGATGTCGATCAGCAAGCGAAGCTGGTCGGGCTGATCGTCGACGATCAGGATATGGGCGTCGCCCAATGCGGAGATCGATGGATGCATCGTGCACCTGTTCTGGAATGGCTGCTGGCTGCGTTCCTGCGGGTGGCCGGCCCGGTTCGGATCAATCGTCGGAAGCTGCTCGATGGCGACGTACAAGCGCATCGATATTCGGATTTCGCCCCACGACACGACGGACAACCGGTCGGCGTAATGCCCGGCATGGCCGGTTTTGATCACTGATTCGGTAAAGGCGCGGAGCGTTGCCGTCGTCGCGCGCTGAAAAGTGCGCGCCCGCCGGTCTCGATGCGAGCCGAATTGTAGGGGCATATTTCAATTCTTGCCAGACACATTGACTCTATCTGCTTCATACCGCTTTTCGGATGCTTCATCGTGTATTTTGATTCGAGTTTGCCGTGCGGAACGCTGATGCCTGTCCATTTCCGCCATTTTCTTTTGCACCGCCACATGCAGTCGCGCAGTTCCGCGGTTTTTTTTGAAAAACTTTTTGAGGAATTTTCCTTTAATCCGCCTCAGCAAAGATTCTGTCCGCTCGACAAAACATCCCAATTAATTCTGGTGGAGAGAAATCGTTTGCGAGATACGCGATTTTATCGCAACTCATTGAATATATTGAATTTTACAATCTATAAAGAATGTCGGCTTCAATAATTTTAAATCGTGTCTCATAATTCGTCCGGTCTTGAATGCAGGGTCGCACCGAGCAGCGCAAGACACGGCGGATTGTGACGGACGTTGTGCGATTCGGGTCCGAGGCATCAATTGATGTGAATCCGGGCGCAGGTCCGTTGCGCGCAAGCGCAAATCCGGTTGCCGTGGATGAAATAAAAGAAGCGGGGTTGGTCGCGGTCAGCGCGGCATCAAATCAGGGGTGTCCATAACGGCGGGTTGAATCTCCGGATTCAGTCGCTGGGCGAATTCGCCCATATAAAACGATATGCATTCCTAATGCACTGAATGAATTAACGGAACGGGCCGTCACACGAACGGCGTGCCCGCGCTTTCGAACGTCCCGTCGCCACGGGCGGACGATGCGTGTCGCCTGCGGCACGCTCGATCTGGGCACGGGAATCGGGTTCCGCACTGAAGTCGTAATCGCAATCGCAGCTGAAGTCTTCAACAGAAAGTAAGTAGTCCGTATTCAAACCAAACGCTACAAAACGGAGCAGAAGACCATGAAGAGGAAGCAGATTTCGGCGCTTGCCGCCGCCATGTTCACGGGTGCAGGTGTCCTGATCTCGGGCGCCGCGCATGCGGACAATTTCGTCGACCGCGGCAACCCGGACAACGCACTGACCGGTCAGTGCATCGACGGGACGAACCCGCTGTGCGTCGCGACCAAGAGCGGGAGTTACGTGGCAGTGAGCACGGCAAACGTCAAGATGGGCACGAATGCCAAGGCAGGCACCAGCGGGATCGCGATCGGCGACCAGTCGAATGCAAGCAGCAATGGCGGCACCAGCAGCGGCGGCGCGATCGCGGTCGGCGTCGGCGCGCAGGCGCTGGCGAACTCTGCCACGGCCATCGGCACGGTAGCCGTCGCGCAAGGCAACACGGCGCTCGCCATCGGCCGCCAGTCGGCCGCGGTCGGCGATTTCTCGATGGCGCTCGGCAACGTCGCCGATGCGCACGGCACGAGCTCGATCGCGCTGGGCCACTCGGCGCTAGCCAGCGGCGATCGCTCGGTTGCGATCGGCGGCGCCAACCCGACGTCGAGCGACGGCGTGTCGGCCGGCGCGTCGTACGACGCGGCCACCCAGACGCGCGCCGGCGGCACGCAATCCGTGGCGATCGGCGCAGGCGCGCAGACGAACGACAACAACCAGGTGGCGATCGGTTCGGGCAGCACCGGTGCGAACAATGGCGGCACACCGGTGTTCGGCGGCACGGCCGCGCCGGTTGGCGGCGCGGTGTCGTTCGGCGCAATCGGCAAGGAGCGCCAGCTCAAGAACGTCGCGGCAGGCGCGGCCGATACGGACGCCGTCAACGTCCAGCAGCTGAAGAACGTGAACGGCACGCTCAGCACGAGCATCGCCACGGTCGACGCGCGCGTGACGTCGGTCGGCAATTCGCTGTCGACCACGATCTCGAATGTCGACCAGCGCGTGACCAGCGTAGGCAACAGCCTCAGCACCAGCATCGTGACGGCGACGCAAAACGTCGTGAAATACACGGACGATTCGCATGCGGCGATTGCGCTCGACGGCAGCAATGGCACGACGATCAGCGGCGTCGCGGCGGGTGTCGCCGACACCGATGCGGTCAACGTCGGCCAGCTGAAGGGCAGCGTCGCGCCGCTGCAGACGTCCATCTCGACGGCGGCGTCGAACATCACGAACCTGCAAACCAGCGTAACCGGCATCAACACGTCGCTGAGCACGGCGACCACCAATATCAGCAACCTGCAGGCAGCCGATGCACGCAACGTGAAGTATGACGGGCAGAGCGGCTTCGATTCGGTGACGTTCGCCGGCACGAACGGCACGACGCTGCACAACGTCGCAGCCGGTGTCGCGAATACGGACGCAGTCAACGTCGGTCAGCTGAACGGCGGCCTGTCGTCGCTCAGCACGAGCGTGACGAACAACCTCAGCACGACGCTCGGCAACCTGAGCACGTCGATCAACAACCAGATCGGCAACGCGACGAAGAACGCGGTGCAGTACGACGATGACGCGCACAGCGGCGTGACGCTCGGCGGCAAGGGCGCGCAGTCGCCGGTCGGCCTGCACAACGTGGCGGACGGTATTGCCGCGAGCGACGCCGTGAACGTCGGCCAGCTCGGCAAGGCCACCGACACGCTGAACCAGTCGATTACGAATGTCGGTAACAGCGTGACGACGCTCGGCAACCAGGTGACCACGAATACGGGTAACATCGCGGCGCTCCAGCAGGACGCGCTGCTGTGGAACGCGAATCTCGGCGCGTACGATGCGAGCCACGGCGGCAACGGCCCGCAACGCATCGGCAACGTCGCGGCCGGTGTCGCCAACACCGACGCGGTCAACGTTGGCCAGCTGACGGGCAGCATCGCGCCGCTGCAATCGTCCATCTCGACGGCAGCGTCGAACATCACGAACCTTCAGGGCAACGTCACCAACATCAATGCGTCGCTGAGCACGGCCACCACCAGTATCGGCAACCTGCAGGCAGCCGACGCACGCAACGTGAAGTACGACGGTCAGAGCGGCTTCGACTCGGTGACGTTCGCCGGCACGAACGGCACGACGCTGCACAACGTCGCGGCCGGTGTCGCGAACACCGATGCAGTGAACGTCGGGCAACTGAACGGCGGCCTGTCGTCGCTCAGCACGAGCATGACGAACAACCTCAGCACGACGCTCGGCAACCTGAGCACGTCGATCAACAACCAGATCGGCAACGCGACGAAGAACGCGGTGCAGTACGACGATGATGCGCACAGCGGCGTGACGCTCGGCGGCAAGGGCGCGCAGTCGCCGGTCGGCCTGCACAACGTGGCGGACGGCATTGCCGCGAGTGACGCCGTGAACGTCGGCCAGCTCGGCAAGGCCACCGACACGCTGAATCAGTCGATCACGACCGTCAGCAACAACGTGACGACGCTCGGCAACCAGGTGACGACGAATACGGGCAACATCGCCGCGCTCCAGCAGGACGCACTCCAGTGGAACGCGACCCTCGGCACCTACGACGCGAGCCACGGCGGCAACGGTCCGCAACGCATCGGCAACGTCGCGGCCGGCAAGAACGGAACGGACGCGGTCAACGTCGACCAGTTGAACGCGGCGATTCAGGACGGCACGAGCCAGCTCGATGCGCTCGCGGTGAAGTACGACGACGCGAGCAAGAAGCAGGTTTCGCTCGGCGCGGGTAACGGCGGGAGCCCGGTGCGCCTGACCAACGTCGCGGAAGGCAACGTCGCGGCCGGCAGCACGGATGCGGTGAACGGCGCGCAACTGCGCCGCGCGACCGACGGCACGGCAGCCGCGCTGGGCGGCGGTGCAACGGCGAATCCGGATGGCTCGATCAGCGCGCCGGCCTATAAAGTCGGCGGCGGTTCGTTCAACAACGTCGGCGACGCGCTCACGAACCTCGACGGCCGTGTCGGCAGCAACACGACGACGCTCGAGAATCACGAAACGCGCATCGGCAACGCCGAAACGAACATCGCCGGCAACACGGCCGCGATCGCCGGGCTGCAGCAGGACGCGCTCCAGTTCGACCCGAAGGCCGGCGCCTACAACGCGGCGCGCGGCGGCGCACCGACGAAGCTGACGAACGTGGCCGACGGCAACATCGCCGCGGGCAGCACGGACGCGGTGAACGGCGGCCAGTTGTCGGGCGTGAAGTCGTCGCTCGAACAGCAGATCACGCAGGTGTCCAACCAGGCGGGCGAGGCCGTGAAGAACGTCGTCAAGTACGATGTCGACACGAACGGCAACCGGCTGAATTCGGTATCGCTGATCGGCGGCGACACGAATGCGGCCGTCGTGCTGAAGAACGTCGCCGCGGGCACCGACGATACGGACGCAGTGAACGTGAAGCAGCTGAAGGGCGTGCAGTCGAGTCTCAACCAGCTCGGCGCGCTTGCGGTGCAGTACGACGACAGTTCGAAGAGCTCGATCACCCTCGGCGGCGCCGGCGGCACGCGCATCACCAACGTGCAGGCCGGGACGCTCAGCGCAACCAGCACGGACGCGGTGAACGGCTCGCAGCTCTACGCGACCAACCAGCAGGTCGCGAAGAACACGACCGACATCACGAACCTGCAGGGGAACGTGACCAACATCGCGAACGGCAAGGCCGGCGTCGTGCAGCAGCAGGATCCGAACGGCGCGATCACGGTTGGGAAGGACACCGGCGGGTCCAGCGTGAACTTCTCCGGCACGTCGGGCGACCGCGTGCTGACCGGTGTCGCGGCGGGCGTGAAGGACAACGACGCGGTCAACATGGGCCAGTTCAACAATGCGTTGAAGAACGTGGCGGCCAACGACCAGATCCGTGCGCTGGCAACCGATGCGAACGCCACGTGGATCGCGCGTGCCGATGCGGGTTCGATCGGGTCGACGGCAACCGCAACCGGCAAGAATGCGGTGGCGGTCGGCCAGGGCTCCGTCGCCGATCGCGACAATTCGTTCTCGGTCGGCGCGAAGGGCAGCGAGCGCCAGGTCACGAACGTCGCGGCCGGCACGGCGCCGACCGACGCGGTGAACGTGCAGCAGCTGAACGACAACCTGTCGGCCGCGTCGAATCAGGCGAAGGGCTATACCGACCAGCGCATCGGCCAGGTGTACAACTCGTTCAACGACCTGAAGAAGGACATGTACGGCGGTGTGGCATCGGCAATGGCCGTGGCAGGCCTGCCGCAACCGACGGGCGCGGGCCGCTCGATGGTCTCGGCGGCGACGTCGAACTATCACGGCCAGCAGGGTTTCGCCGCCGGGTACTCGTACGTGACGGAAAGCAACCGCTGGGTCGTCAAGGCGTCGGTGACGGGCAACGCGCGTTCGGACTTCGGCGCGGTCGTGGGCGCGGGTTACCAGTTCTGACGTCGTCCGCACAGCATCGATTGACCGGTGGTGTCGGGCAGCGGTTGTGATGTCCGGCACTGGCGGGAAATCCGTGGCCCGGGGTGGGTTTGCCACCCTCGGGCCATCGATGCTTGATGCGTCACGCAGCGCGACAGGGCTGCGCCGAGCGCGTCCGGCAGTCCATGCAGCTTGCCTTGCGCCCGGGTCTCACGCGGCAAGCACAGCGAACGAGGGTGTTCGGGCCCATCCCGGCCGAATGCGAATAGCGCGATCCACGGCGATCGCAACGGCGCCCCGGCCCACGGTTTCACGCGGGTTCGCGGGCTGTCCGGACGTGCGACTCATGCGAATTGCCGAATGTGAGCGCCGGCTCGTATTCTGAATGCGTCGGGCGGAACGGCATGGGGCCTCCGCCGATCCACGCATGACAGGGACTCGCAATGACTGCCATTACGCAAACCATGAAGCTCAACCACCTGAGCTTTCCGTCGGCCGACACACGGGCGACGGCCCGATTCTTCGAGCGGCACCTCGGTTTCACGATCGCGGGAAGCTGGGAACAATCCTGGATCCTCAAGCGCCCGGGCTTCGACGTGGTGATCGATCACGTCAGCGACGACGTGCCGGCATGGCCGACGAATTTCCACGTCGGGTTCGAACTGCCGAGCCTCGATGACGTTCGCACGTTGTTCGAGCGCTTTACGGAAGAGGGCGTCGAGATGGTGACGGAGGTCTTCAACAACGGGCGCGGTTCGCGTTTCTTCTGCCGCGCACCGGGCGGCGTGATGTTCGAACTGAACACGCGCGCGGATGCCGCGCCGGAATATCAAGGCACGTTCGACAACTGACGCAGGTGAGCGTCGCGCCGCGCTCAACTGCCGGCGCGGGTCAGCCTGTCGATGACCGCGCGGGTGTGCGAAGGCCGCGTAATTTCCGTCCAGTGCAGATGCGCGAATGTCGGGTCGTCCCGCAGGGCGGCGAACTTGATGCGATTCCTCGCGAACGTGGTGTACGACCACAGCAGCACCGACTCCCGGGAAAACGCCATCCGCAGCGATTCGCGGTTGCCGTGCGAAAGCTCGGTGCGCATGAGCCCGCGGCTCAACGTGCGCCAGAGCACCCGGGAGAATACCGTCCGGCGCCCGAAGTTGAGCCAGACCACGTGCGTGGCTCTCGACCAGAGCACGTCGCGCACGGCGCTGTAGTTCCCGTCGGCGACCCAGCGGTCGCCGGCGGTCGCGGCCAGCACGGCGTTCTCGAACTGTGCCGGCGGCACGGCTGTCCAGTCGGGGCCCCAGTAGAGTCGATCCAGCTCGATGTATGGGCAGCCGGCTGCTGCCGCCAGTGCGCTGGCAAAAGTGGATTTCCCCGCTCCGCTGGTTCCAACGACGACGACGCGCATGGGATTGACCACGGTTGAATTTTGAAGCCGCGTATTGTGCCTCATGCAGGAAGCAGCCCCTCGAATGCCGCGGTTCATCGTTGAATATTCGCGATGCCCAGGCTTGCTCCGCCAACCCATCTGCATTGGAGGGGCAGCCTGGTCAACGCCGAATCAGCCTGACGGGCTGTTGCTCGGACCCGTCACACGCAGGCTGAAGACGGAACCCTTCCGGTCACTTCTTGAGCGACACCACCATGTTCTGCGTGTTGCCGACGCGAACGTACTCGAAGCGGAGTTGCTGGTCGTTCGACTGCGGTACTCCGTCGATGGCGACTACCTGCTTGTGCAGCATCGCCGACTGGTCGAACGCGCTGCCGGCGCCGTAGAAGGTGAACTTGCCCGTCGCCTTGGACTCAGGTGTCGACTGGAAGTTGAACAACCCCTGGGGATACGTCTTGTTGCCCAGGAAATCGAAAGGTTTTCCGCCGGAATACGTCTCGAATTCCACGTTGGCGTTGTGCGAGATGGAAAACGTTGCCGTCGACGCACTGTCGTAAAACTCGACCGCGTCAGTAACGAACTTCGCATTTGCATCGTCCTGAGCCCAGACCCGCACGCTTTTGCGCAACGTAATCTGCTTGCTCGTCATCGCGCTCTTCGCTCGCTTTCCGAACGCGAGACGCGATTCGGCGATCTCCATCTTGCCGCCCGTCGATTCCATGTGCAGCGAGTAATCGTTGCCCGGAACCCGGGGCAGCGCCGCCGGCAGAACGGCATACTCGCTGAATGTCAGCACGATCTCTTCGGCACGGACATTCACCGCGGACTGGCCCTGGACACGCAGCTTCTTGGTGCTGGCGTACAACCGGCAGGAGATGTCATAGCGGCTGGCGCCGGCCAGTTCCAGATCGAGGAGAAGGTCGATATACATGCCGAGCAACGGCGGGACCAGGCCGCCCGCATTCACCGTATCGAAACGGCTGGCCTCGAACGCGGCGTCGACGATCCTGAAGTTGACGAACGGGTGACCGATGAGCTTGTGCGGATACGGGCCCATCGTGAAATCGACGCCGCGCGCATCGCCGGAGATTCCGCGCATCACGAGGGCACCGCTACGAAGATCGATTTCAACGGGCAGGATGTCGTTGTCGAAACTTCCGCCCCATACCGACGACTGCCGGGACAGCAGCGTCAACGTTCCGGCGGGAGCGATCATCGAGAAGGATTTGCCGGCTTCCTTGTCAAAGGAAGGGGCGCTCACCTCATTCGTACCCGCCGTGCTGTATGTCTGGTTTTCATTGGGCTTCCAGATGAAGATGTCTGGCATGATGCTCTCCTGATTCATTCGAACGGTACGCACGGGAGCGTTGAATTCTTCCCCGTCAGTCTCGAGGTTGATCGAACGACGCCTGGCGCTTGATTGGCTCTGTTCGACCCGCCTGAAGTCAGGCGCATGGCGAAAGAGTGACGCCAATATAGGACCGGTTTTTTCCAGAATCGATTACACGTGATTACGCGGCGCGGCGTGCCGGCAGCGCCTGTATCGGGGGCGAGCAGATGTGTCCGGGCCGGGTAGTCTCGCCGTCCCGCAATGGCCATTTGAATGTGACATCGACGTCGGCTGTTCGCTGCCTGCGCCTTTGTACGACCAACCACAACAATCCTGCCGCACACCGCGGCGGCCAACCCCGACAAGATCAAGAGAGAGAGAAACGATGGCGACCGAACCCGGGTTGCGGGACAGCATGCATGTGCGTAGCACCCGCGACGGCAACCCGTCATGTGTGCACGGATGGGTAATGGCCAGGCCCGCGTCTCGAGCGAATCGGGGGCTGGCATGAGCGACAAACCCGTTCTTGCCGCCGGCGCGCCGTGTGAACCTGCCGCGTCGACTGCGCCCCTGATGGCGCTCGCATGCCTGGTCGTATTCATGGTGCAAATGGCGACGACGGTCTACCTGCCGTCGCTGCCTGTCGTCATGCGCGAATTGACGATGACGCAAGCCGGCGCCGAATTCTCCATTTCCGCGTATGTGATCGGCGCGGCATTGCCGGTACCGTTCTGGGGCGCCGCCGCGGAACGCTGGGGCAGGCGTGGCCCGCTGCTGATCTCGCTGCTGCTGTTCGTCGCCAGCAGCCTGCTGCTCGCCATCTGCACGGTCGCACCGGCGCTGCTCGCGTTGCGCGCCCTCCAGGGCATCGGGGGCGGCGGCGCGGCGATCATCGCCAGAATCATCGTCCGCGACAACTGGCGCGGCGACGAACTGGCGCGACGGCTGTCGGTGTTGTCGATCGCCTTCATCACCGCACTGGGCGGCGGCCAGTTCGTCGGCGGGCTGATCGGCCGATACAGTCATTGGCAAACGGGTTTCGTGCTGATGGCCGTCATCGCCGCGCTGGCGATCGCCCTGTCGGTTGCGTTGCCGTTGAAGGCGGGAAGTCGCACCGCGGTCACGTCGAGCATGGCCGGCACTTATCGGATCCTGCTGCGGCGCCCGGGCTTCCTTTGGCCGGCTTGCGCGGGCGGGTTGGGGTTCGCGACGACCGTGACCTTGCAGGAAGTGAGTCCGTTCGTGTTCCAGGAACATTTCGGGCTGGCCGTGACGAGCTTCGGCGGTATCGGCCTGTTGCTCGGTGTCGCCTATTTCAGCGGCGCGATGCTGGTCAATCGCCTCGTGAAGCGGCTCGGCGGCGTGCGGCTCATGCATGCCGGCGCCGCGCTGGTTGCGCTGGCAACCACGTTGATGCTGGCGTCGTGGCTGGGCGGCCTGCTGGCCCATTTCACCGGCCTATGGATCTTCATCGCGCTGTATTGCCTCGCGATTTTCGGCCAGGCGGTGCTGTTTCCGAACAGCATGGCGACCGCCGTCAGCGATGCGCACGAACATGGCGCGCATGCGATGGCCTTGTGCGGCTTCCTGCAGCAAGGATTGGCGGGCATCGCGGCGACGGCCGCGGTGCTGCAGCACCATGGCGGCACGTGGACGCTCGCTGTGTTCGTGCTGGGCGCGCTGACGTGGCTGGTGGTGCGGTTCAAGGTGAGGGCCGGCTAGGCAGCGGACGTCGACGGAGGGTTCATCGACCACCTGCGTCTCCGCTGGAAACAACCGCGTGCGCAACCGCTGGCTGAGCGTGAGCCTTCCGACGCAAGAGAAAGTGTGACATGCACATGCGATAGATTGCGCCGCGCTGCTCAAGCGAAGGATTCGTAGAAAGCATTATCTCGTGCGTCGCCCGGAAGGCTTTCACTACGAATTCAACGGGATCGCCTTCAAAAGCGAGAATCGAAGGACCATTAAAAATTTCATTGGCGCGCCGGCAATGGCAACAATCAAAATAAATATTTAATAAAGCAACTAGTGTCTGGCGCATTACCCGCGGCTTCACCTCATCCGTCCTCCTCGATCCGCGCCATGTGCGGCCTTTCCCAGACAGCACCAGGCTTTCGGGCACATTCCACCGATGCAGCCTTGTCGATCCCGTCATCGCGGCCGACGAGATCATTTCAAATTTCTCACCAAACCATGACTCGATTAACATCGATGACAGAAAAATTTAAACTGTTAGAAAATATCTTGTAATTATAAAGA
Organism: Burkholderia sp. Ap-955; assembly: GCF_011753045.1. Classification (NCBI taxonomy): domain Bacteria; kingdom Pseudomonadati; phylum Pseudomonadota; class Betaproteobacteria; order Burkholderiales; family Burkholderiaceae; genus Burkholderia; species Burkholderia sp. Ap-955. Next base: position 59,456 of record NZ_VWWH01000020.1, on the reverse strand, counting down.
TGACCTTCTAGCATCCCTCTGCGGTTCGTGACATGTCTTACATCAAAGTCTGTACTTGATGCATTCCTCGAACATCACCCACTTATAAGCCGGGGGATTACATGAAGAAACTGTCTCGTCTGCTGTCCATCTCCGCGATTACCGTCGCGAGTCTCAGTGCTTTTGCCCAGGCCGGCGACCAGTCGGCTACGGTCGACAAGGCACTGCAACTGATCCAGCAGAACCCTTCCGCCTTCAGTCTCGCAGCCGGCGGCGCAGCACGCACGTTGAAGTTCGCAGGGCCGCAGGCGAGCGCGCCGGCGGACGGCGATCAGTTCCAGGTGCGCGACGTGATCGTCGACCCCGACGGCACCGAGCACGTGCGTTTTGACCGCTTCTACGCGGGCCTGCCCGTGATCGGCGGCGACGTGGTCGTGCATTCGAGCAAAGGGCAGTTGAAGCAGGCGAGCGTGACCCAGCTCGCGCCGATCAATCTCGCCGGCACGATCGGCAAGGTGGGCGACCGCGCGGTCGTACGCAACGCACCCGACATCGGCGCCGCCCGAGTCAAGCGCATCGCAGCCGCGCGTTTCAACTCGGACGTGCGCCGCGTCGATGATGCGGAACTCGTCGTGTTCGCACGCGACGTCACGCCGACGCTGGCCTACGCGGTGCGCGTCTACGGCAAGGCGACCGATGTGCATGGCGACGCGGTGCTGTACTACGTCGATGCGCGCACCGGCACCGTGCTCGACGCACAGGACCTGATCAAGACGGCCGCCGCGACCGGCACCGGCCGTTCGTTGTACTACGGCAACCTGACGCTCACCACGGACCAGACGGGCACGAACGCGTACCGGATGCTCGATCCGAGCCGCGGCTCAGGCTCGGTTTACGACGGCCGCGGGCTGACCTCGGACGACGTCGAGCGGGCGACCGACCTGCCGATCTTCACGAGCAGCACGAACGTGTGGGGCAACAATACGACCACCGACCGGCAGACCGTCGCCGCCGACATCGACTATGGTCTCGCGCTGACTTGGGACTACTACAAGACGACGCACAACCGCAACGGCATCTTCAATGACGGCCGCGGCGTGAAGAGCTATGCACACGTGGTGTTCAACACGGGCAGCGGCACGACCGGCGCGAATGCGGCATGGCTCGATTCGCACGTGATGGTGTATGGAGACGGCCAACCCGGCACCAGCCTGCCGAAACCCGTCGTGTCGGTCGATGTCGCCGGACACGAGATGAGTCACGGCGTGACCGAGGCCACGGCCAACCTGAACTACTCGGGCGACGCGGGCGGCCTGAACGAGTCGACGTCCGACATTTTCGGCACGCTCGTGAAGTACTACGCCAACAACCCGAACGATCCCGGCAACTACGTGATCGGTGCGCGCGTGGTGAGCGGCGGCCTGCGCAAGATGTACAAGCAGGATCTCGACGGCCGGTCGTTCAGCTGTTACCCGTCCGGCGGATTCTCGTGGTCGAATCCGCGTCACGATCCGCATTTCACGTCGGGCGTCGGCAACCGCCTGTTCTACCTGCTCGCGGAAGGCCCGACGGTGCCGTCGACCGATACCGGCCTGACGAAGGCGCAGCTGGTCTGCAACGGCGACACGACCTTCAGCGGCGTGGGTCGCGAGAAGGCCGGCAAGATCTGGTACCGGACGCTGACCGTGTATCTGAACGCGAACTCCAGCTACCCGAACGCGCGTCGTGCATCGATCCAGGCGGCGAACGACCTGTATGGCGCGAACTCGGCCGAAAGCGCAGCGGTCGCTCGCGCGTGGAGTGCGGTCGGGGTGAATTGATGGCGCCTGTGTGACTGCGTTGAATGCCCGAAGATCGCGTGGTTGATGCTTCGTTTCGGAGAAGGGCGAGCCGGTCGAAGCCACGCGATGCCCGGGCGAACAAAGGGCAGAGGTTGATCGACCGCCTGCGATTGCAGGCGGTCGATTTTTTGAAGTCCGGCTTTCATTACACCCGCCGCCTATCCCGCTGATCTCGCCTCGACTCGCCTCCTGTCGCGCTATTCACCTGACGGAGAACCTCAGCGAATTCCCGCCGCATTTCTCGTTGCCTTCGTCTCGCGTTAGACCGGCCAGCCCTCGTCCGAACCTCCGCTTCCCCATCCCGCCCCGTTCCGGCACTTTTTCCCAAAAAAATATCTGCTGGGCAATCGTTTGCGCCCGGCCGCGCGGCGTTCAGTTTATTTATCACATGCCGATATCTCGAAGGCGCGCCTGATCGAAGCGGCATTGTCCCGCCGCGTCGATCGGGAATGGCATCGGCCCATGCGACGGATAGGGGAAGAAAGGTTTGGTGACAGTTTTCGGGTGCATCGTTCATCGGCACAATCACTGGCTGGTGTTGCTTGCCGCACTGTTGTGCGGAGGCGGCTCGTGGGTCACCGCGCGCCTGTTCCAGCGCACGGTGAACACCTCCGGCACGCAGCGGCTCGGCTGGCAGGTGCTGACGGCCATTTCGGCCGGCGTGGCGATCTGGTGCACGCACTTCATCGCGATGCTCGGCTTCGACGCCGGCGCGCCCGTGCACTTCAACCTGCCGCTCACGCTCGTGTCGCTGTTCATCGCGGTCGGCGGCAGTACGATCGGCTTCGCGCTGACGACCTGTCGCATCGTCAAGATCGCGCCCGCGCTCGGCGGCGCGATCGTCGGCGTGGCGATCGTGCTGATGCACTACACCGGCATGCTCGCGTGGCGGGTCGAGGGGATCGTGTCGTGGGACGTCGGCTACCTGATCGCGTCGGTGGTCCTGGCGATGACGCTCGCCGCGCTCGCGCTGCATCTGGCGATGCGGCCGTCGGCGCACGCCGTCAACCAGATGGCCGGCGTGCTGTCGCTCGCGATCCTTGCCTTGCATTTCACCGGGATGTCCGCGCTGCGCATCACGCCGCTGATGCTCGACGGCAACTGGACCGACGTGGGCGAGCTGCGTCCGCTGGCGCTGGCGGTCGCGGGCACGTCGCTCGTGATCGTCTGCACGGGGCTCGTGAGCTACGTGATCGACAGCAACGTACGGGCCGAATCGCTCGAACACCTGCGCCGGCTGGCGCTGAGCGACATGCTGACCGGCCTGCCCAACCGGGCCAGCTTCAACGAGCGGCTCGACCTCGAAATCGCGCTTGCGCAAGAACAGCGCACGAAGCTCGCGCTGATCGGCATCGACCTGAACCGCTTCAAGGAAATCAACGATCTGCGCGGCCACCATGCCGGCGACGAGGTGCTGCGCATCCTCGCGCGCCGCATGACGAACCTGCTGCGCGAAGGCGAGTTCGTCGCCCGCATCGGCGGCGATGAATTCGCGGCGCTCTGCCGGATGGATGACGACACGCGCCTGATGGATCTGCTCGAACGGCTCGAGCCGGCGCTCTACAAGCCGGTCAGGCTGGACGACTACGAGGTCGTGCCGGGCGCGAGCTTCGGCGTCGCCATCTACCCGGACGACGCCGCCACCAAGGCCGTCCTCATCAACAACGCGGACCTCGCGATGTACCGCGCCAAGGGCAGCATCGCGCAATCGATCTGCTTCTACGAGCCGGCGATGGACCTGATCGTCCGCGCGCGCCGCAGCCTCGCGGCCGACCTGCGCCGCGCGGTGGCCGACAACCAGTTGAGCATCCACTACCAGGTGCAGACGTCGCTCGCGACCGGCGAGATCCGCGGCTACGAGGCGCTGCTGCGCTGGCAGCACGCGACGCTCGGCATGATTCCGCCCGCCGAGTTCATTCCGCTTGCCGAGGAAAACGGCGTGATCCTGGATATCGGCGCATGGGTGCTGCGCGAGGCCTGCGCGCGGGCGGCCACGTGGGAGCCGCCCTACGCGGTCGCGGTGAACGTATCGGCCCTGCAGTTCATGCACGCGGACCTGACGGCGCTCGTGGCGGACGTGCTCGAAGAAACCCGCCTGCCGGCGTCGCGCCTGCAGCTGGAGCTGACCGAATCGACGATCTTCGCCGGCCGCGAGCGCGCGCTGGACACGCTGCGGCAGATCAAGGCGCTGGGCGTGAGCATCGCGCTCGACGATTTCGGTACCGGCTATTCGTCGCTCGACACGCTGCGCTCGTTCCCGTTCGACCGCATCAAGCTCGACCAGTCGTTCGTCGCGGACGCGGAAGCGAAACCGCAGGATCGCGCGATCATCCGCGCCGTGCTCGCGCTCGGCAAGAGCCTGGGCATTCCGATCCTGGCCGAAGGTATCGAGACGCACGACCAGCTTGCGCTGCTGGCCGACGAAGGCTGCGACGAAGCGCAGGGCTTCCTGCTCGGCAGGCCCGCCCCCCTCAACGAGATCGTCGGCAGCGGGCAGATTGCGCTGACCGGCGGCAACCGCGTCCGCACGGCGGTTCCTGCGTCCGAATCGGCCGTCGAGGCCGATCTCGACCCGGGCCCGCGCGGGTAACCCCTCGACGCCGGACACGGCAGCCCGTCCCCGGGTTGCCGCCGGCACGCTCACATGAAAATCCTCTACGCACGGATGGCAAGACTGGCAAGCATCGCGGCGCCGGCCCGGAACCCGGACCTGCTCGCGGCGCAATACCGGGTATTCGCCGGCCAGATCCCGGTGTCGTACCTGATCCTCATCTCGAGCACCTGGAGCCTCGCCGTCACGCACCTCGGCAGCACGCCGTGGTGGCTGTCGGTCGCGATGCCGGTCGCGATGACGCTCGCGGCGCTCGCGCGGCTGCTGCACTGGCACCGCACCCGGCTGCTGGAGCCGACGCCGGACACCGTGATGCGCGCGCTCACGGTCACGAACTGGCTGGTGATCCCGGTCGCGGTGACGTTCACCACCTGGGCGCTGCTGCTGTTCCCGTACGGCGATGCGTGGCAAAAGGCCCAGGTCGCGTTCTACATGGCGATCACGGTGATCGGCTGCGTCTTCAGCCTGATGTACCTGCGTACGGCCGCGCTGAGCGTGGCCTTGATCGTCAACGTCGCGTTCATCGCGTTCTTCCTCTCGACGCGCCAGCCGACACTCGTCGCCACCGCGGTCAACATGGCCTTCGTGTCGGCGGCGCTGATCGCCGTCATCTCCGTCAACTACCGGGGCTTCCTGCGCACCGTCGATGCGCAGGCCGAATCGCGTCTGCGCGAGCAGGCGCAGACGCGGCTGATGCGGATGATCGACGACATGCCGGTGGCCGTGATGACGGCCGACCCCGAGACGTTCCGCATCAACTACCTGAACGCGACGTCGCGCAACCTGCTGCGCTCGATCGAGCACCTGCTGCCGATCCGCGCGGACGACGCGCTCGGCGCGTCGATCGACTTCTTCCATCCGCACCCGCAGCACCAGCGCCGCCTGCTCGCCGATCCGGCGAACCTGCCGCATCGCGCCCGCATTCCGCTCGGGCCGGAAGTGCTCGACTTCCAGGTCTCGGCCGTGCGCGATGCCCAGGGGCGCTACATCGGCCCGATGCTGTCGTGGTCGATCGTCACGCAGCAGGCCGAGGCGGAGGCGCGCATTCACCAGCTCGCGCATCACGACTCGCTCACCGGCCTGCCGAACCGCGCAACCTTCCTGGCCGAATTCGACGCGAGCCTGCGCCGCTCGGACAAGGTGATCGCGCTGCTCTTCATCGACCTCGACGGCTTCAAGCTGATCAACGACGCGTGCGGGCATTCGGCCGGCGACGCGGTGCTGCGCCAGGTCGCGGAACGCCTGCGCGGGCAGTGTCCCGAGCCGGGGATGATGCTCGGGCGCATCGGCGGCGACGAATTCGCGGTGCTGCTGCGCGACACCGACGCGGACGGCGCGATGGGCGCGGCCGCGCGGCTCGTCGACACGCTCGTCGCGCCCTATGCGCCGTCGCCCGACCGGCCGTTCCGCATCGGTGCGTCGATCGGCTGCGTGCTGGCGCCGCATCACGGCAACGACGCCGGCGCGCTGCTGTCACGCGCGGATATGGCGCTCTATGCGGCCAAGAAAGCCGGGAAGGGCACCTACCGGATGTTCTCGCCGGACATGGAAACGAGCGCGCAGGAGCGGGTCGCGCTCGAATCGAAGCTGCGCGTCGCGCTGGACGAGAACCAGGGGCTGTACGTGTTCTACCAGCCGATCGTCGATGTCCTCACCCGCCAGATCACGACGCGCGAGGCGCTGCTGCGCTGGCATCACCCGCGCGCCGGCTGGATTTCGCCGGGCCACTTCATTCCGGTGGCCGAGCGCGGCGGCCTGATCGACCGGCTCGGCCGCTTCGTGCTCGAGCAGGCCTGCCGGGAGGCGGCGCGCTGGCCCGACGGCGCACGCGTCGCCGTCAACGTGTCGGCGGGGCAGCTCGGCCACGGCACGATCGCGCCGACCTTCGCGGCGGCGCTGGCCGGCGCGGGCCTCGCACCCGACCGGCTGGAAATCGAGGTGACGGAAACCGCGCTGCTGCACGACGAGGGCAAGGCCATCGCGGACCTGCGCGCGCTGCGTTCGATGGGCGTGCGCGTCGCCCTCGACGACTTCGGCACCGGCTTCTCGTCGCTCGCGCACCTGCGTGCGTTCCCGTTCGACAAGATCAAGATCGACGGCAGCTTCGTGCGCGATGCGGTCACGCGTCCGGACTGCGCGGCCGTCGTGCGCACGGTGGCCGATCTGGGCAAGCGTCTCGGCGTGACGACCGTTGCGGAAGGCGTCGAGACGGAGGAGCAGCTGGCGTGCATCACGGATGCGGGCTGCCGCGAGGTGCAGGGCTTCCTGATCGGCAAGCCCGCGCCGGGCGAGCAGGATGCGCCGGCCATCCGCTGGATCGAGCGGGCCGCGCTGGCGGCGCAGGCCACGGCCAGGCAGGCGTGAGCGGCGGCGAGGCGGCCAAGGCCATCGTTTGGGCAGCCTGAAACAATTTGTTACATAGAGCCCATTTCGCCCCCCTTGAAGTGAGCGACGAGCACCTCTATTTCGCTTTCCGCCAGACAGTGGCACGGCTGCCCGGCAGCGACGCTTGCGTCGCGTTGCCTGGCAGGCGGATTCCTTTTTCGAACCTTCAATCGCTCAGGAGATGAGAATGCAGATTCGTCCCCTCTACGACCGGGTTATCGTCAAGCGAATCGAGACGCAGCGGACGACGGCCTCGGGCATCGTGATCCCCGATTCGGCCGCGGAAAAGCCCGAGCAGGGTGAAGTCGTCGCGGTCGGCAATGGTCGGCTGCTGCAGGATGGAACGCTTCGCGCGCTCCAGTTGAAAGTCGGTGACCAGGTTCTCTTCGGCAAATACGCGGGCCAGACCGTCAAGGTCGATGGCGAGGAACTCCTCGTCATGCGCGAAGAAGACGTCATGGGCGTCCTCGAGGCCGATACCAGCGCGTCCCGCAAGGCCGCCTGAGATCCCGGGCAGATCGCGAACACCCGCGGGTCGTTCGCGACACATCGAATCAACGACTTCTATCCAGAGTAACAAGATGAGTGCAAAAGACGTCAAATTCCACGACGGCGCCCGCGCCCGTGTCGTCGAGGGCATGAACGTGCTTGCCGATGCCGTGAAGGTCACGCTCGGGCCGAAAGGCCGCAACGTGGTGATCGAGCGCAGCTTCGGCGCACCCACCATCACGAAGGACGGCGTGTCGGTCGCGAAGGAAATCGAGCTGAAGGACCGCTTCGAAAACATGGGCGCGCAGATCGTCAAGCAGGTCGCATCGAAGACCGCCGACGTGGCCGGCGACGGCACCACCACGGCCACCGTGCTCGCGCAGGCGATCGTGCAGGAAGGCATGAAGCACGTTGCCGCCGGCATGAATCCGATGGACCTCAAGCGCGGCATCGACAAGGCCGTGGCCGCGGTGCTCGATGAACTGCGCAAACTGTCCAAGCCGATTTCCACGAACCGGGAAATCGCGCAGGTGGGCTCGATCTCGGCCAACTCCGACGAGGCGATCGACAAAATCATCGCGGATGCCATGGAGAAGGTCGGCAAGGAAGGGGTCATCACGGTCGAGGATGGCAAGTCCCTCGAGAATGAGCTGGATGTCGTTGAAGGGATGCAGTTCGATCGCGGCTACGTCAGCCCCTACTTCATCAACGATCCGGAAAAGCAGGCGGCGTATCTGGACGACGCACTGATCCTGTTGCACGACAAGAAGATTTCGAACGTCCGGGATCTGCTGCCGATCCTCGAGGCGGCCTCCAAGGCAGGCAAGCCGCTGCTGATCGTTGCCGAGGACGTCGATGGCGAAGCGCTGGCCACGCTCGTGGTCAACGCGATGCGAGGCATCCTCAAAGTCGTGGCCGTCAAGGCGCCCGGCTTTGGTGACCGGCGCAAGGCCATGCTGGAAGACATCGCCACCCTCACCGGCGCAACCGTCATCTCGGAAGAAACCGGCAAGCAACTGCAGAAGGCCACGCTCGAGGATCTCGGCGGCGCGAAGCGCGTCGAGGTTCGAAAGGACGACACGATCATCATCGACGGCGCGGGCGACGAGCAGCACATCGCGGCGCGCGTGAAGTCCATCCGTGCGCAGATCGAGGAAGCCACGAGCGACTACGATCGCGAAAAGCTTCAGGAACGTGTGGCGAAGCTGGCCGGAGGGGTGGCCGTCATCAAGGTCGGGGCGGCCACGGAAGTCGAAATGAAGGAGAAAAAGGATCGCGTCGACGATGCGCTGCATGCGACACGCGCGGCGGTCGAGGAGGGCATCGTACCGGGTGGCGGCGTGGCGCTTCTGCGCGCGCGTTCCACGGCGACGAGCCTGAAAGGCGCCAACGGCGACCAGGACGCGGGCATTCGTATCGTGCTGCGCGCGCTCGAAGCACCGCTGCGCGTGATCGCCGCGAATGCCGGGGATGAACCTTCGGTCGTCGTTGCGAAAGTGCTCGAAGGCAAGGGCAACTTTGGCTACAACGCGGCCACCGGTGAATACGGCGATCTTGTCGAGGCAGGTGTGGTCGATCCGACCAAGGTCACGCGCACGGCATTGCAGAACGCCGCATCGATTGCCGGGCTCATCCTGACGACAGACGCAACGGTAGCCGAAGCGCCGAAAGACCCAAAACCGGTGCAGTCGGCCGCACCTGAGTTCGAGCACTGACCCCGGCAGCGGGTCGTGTACGCGCCGGCCAACAGTCGCGGCCGGTGCGAGTCGTTTGGCGCCGCAGGCTGCCCCTCATCATGCGGCGCCCCTTTTTGCCGATGATCGACATGAAACTCGAACTTTGCATTGACTCGAAACCGCTCGACATCGAGCTTGACGACGTCGTGGCAGGACTGCTGGCCGTTCGGCTCGATTTGCCGGAAAACGCCGATCACCGGGACGCCATCACCCGTTATCTCAACGAGAAGGGGGCGCCCTGGAGCCTCGACGCGGACCACATGCGCCGACGTATTCTTCGCCGACTGATCCTGGATATCGCCGATCCGGCACTCGTGATTCGCTATCTGATGGCGGGCGACTGAATCGGCCTGGCCGGTTTCAATCGGCAGGCAGGGCATGATGCGCGTTTGCATCCATAAGTTATCCTGCTGATTTGGTCGCGTCGATGCCAGGCAATCGCCGCTCGCCCGTCGCTTCGCCGCCAAGGATTCCCGCCGGGGTGCTCGGTCTGGACACCCTCAAGTTCTTGCAGCTCTCGATTGACGCAGGGCTTTCCGGCCTCGGCCAATTCAGCAGCGAAGCGCTGGAGGAGGCGATGGTCGCTGTCCGATGTGGCTCAATGCGCGCGGCACGACCGGCAATGAAGGTCTTCTTTGATGGCTGTCGGTTCTGGCTCGCCAGTCACTTTCACCGTCATGAGGCGGCCCGCCGTCTCGGTGCCCGTCATCAGGAATTCTGGTGCGAGATCGAGTCAGGCTCGAAGCTCGACGCAGTGCGATATGCGTCGAGCGTTTCCGGCCTCGAGCGTTTCTGTGACGACCCGTCCACATCGGCCGGCTGACCGCCATCCGTGGATTCGTTGCGTTCGTCGCCCGTCGGCGCAACATGACCCGTCCTGATACCAGGCGCGTTCTGCGTGATTCCGCGTGCGGCACTGACTCAACGAAGCGTTTCCTGAAAGCGGCGTAGCCAGGTATTCGGGCCATCCGCATCAAGACTTCGCATGAGAAACGCATGCACCCGGAAGCCGACACCGGCGGGCAGGGGAAACCCGATCAGCCGATATCGATCGTGCGACTGGTGGACCTGGCCGGCTCCGATTTCGGTACGGTCAACGTGAGGACACCGTTGTCAAACTTTGCCAAGGTGTGGTCAGGGTCGGCATTTTCCGGCATCGGGATCGTGCGCACGAAGCTTCCATGGGCGCGCTCCAGCCGGTAGCAACCGTTTTCTTCACTGCTCACGTCTTGCTTTTTCTCTCCGCGCAGCACGATTGCCCCATCCTCGACGCTCACCTTCAGATCTTCGCGCTCCATTCCGGGCAGTTCGGCGGTCACGCGCAGCACCGGGCCTTCATCGACGACGTCGATGCGCGGCTGGAAGCGCGATGAACTGAAGTCGCCAAACCACCGTTCGAGCGCGCCGTGGCCAGCGAACGGGTCATGAAGGAATTCCTCCATGGCGCGCAATGGTTCTCGTGAAAACAGTCGCGAAATGTCGGGCCACGACGTACGCCACGGCTCGCCTGTCGGCGGACTGTCCGGGCCTTCCGCATCGGACTTGCGGGTGGCCCCGCGAAGGAACTTGAAGGGGTTCCACTTTTTCGGATCGACATTCATGGCGTCCTCCGATTGATCTCCAGTCTGTTTTGAGCCTGGCGTAGCCGTCCGGTTCGGACACGCGCGCCATGATCCGTTTCACGAGGATCGTGCGGATCCGGATCGCGTGTCCTCACCGATACGCCTGCGTCAACTCAGGCAGCGAAGCCTCGCTGATCCTGTTCTGAGTTGACGGAGGGGCTCGTGCTGCGCCTTGGCTCATGACGCGTCAGCCGGTCTTGATTTCGATGCGTCGTGGACGCGCTTCGTCGCGGCGCGGGATGGTCAGCTTCAGCACCCCGTCCTGAAGGCTCGCCTCGATCCTCGACGAGTCGAGATCCGCCGACAGCGTAAACGTGCGGGCGAAATGCGGCTCCCGAACCTCGGCATGCTGAAGCCGCAGATTTGCCGGCGTCGGCACCACAGCCTCGGCCTCGATCAGGAGGCTGCTGTCGTGAACCTTCACGTCCAGCTTGTCCTTCGTCACGCCGGGCAAATCGGCCCACAGCGTGACGCCGTGACTGTCCTCGTATACGTCGACGGCCGGCACGAGCGTCACCCGGCGCACGGCCTGTTCGGTTTCGCGACGCGCAACGGCAGACGCGTCGCGTTCCGCCAGTTGGGTAGTGTCTTTCATGATCGGCTCCTTTTCTTACTGGACAGCGATGGCACGCGGCTTGGACGATTCACGCTTGCCAATGCTGATTGATAGACACCCGTTTTCGTAGTGCGCCTGGACCTTGTCGGGATCGGCGGCCTCGGGCAGCTCGATGACCCGCCGGAACGTTCCGGCAAAGCGCTCTTGCGCATAGGTGCGCCGCTCACCCCCGGTGTCGCGTTGTGCCGATTTGCGTTCGCCGCCAATGGTCAGCAGCCCCTTGTCGATCGACACATCGAGCGCGGCGGCGTCGACGCCGGGCGCGAACGCGACGATCTCGATTGAATCGTCTGTCGCGCCGATATTGATCTGAGGGAAAGTGCCGAAACGGCTCGCGCGAATGCTGGACGGGAAACCGCCGAAGCGTTGCGCCATCTGTTGCTGCAGGCGGTCGAACTCGCTGAAGAGATCGGTTCCGAAATAGAGATCGCTCATGATCTTATCCTCCTGGCCTGTTGCAGCATGGAGGCGAACGGGCCTACGCGCTCCAGTTCGCCTGCCAGACTGCGTGGCAAACAAATCGAAACACGCAGCGCGCGGAATGGAGCGACCCGCGCGTCTGCCTGAGCGAAACTTAAGATAGGAATTCTGCGGAGAAATTCAAGGGGCGCCCGTCATTTTTTTGCACTTGAAATCGGTGCGCTGGACCCTATCATCGCGGCGAATCGGTACTACGTTACGGAGGACGCCATGGAGTTCGACACTGATTGGCTGACGCTCGGCAGACATCGTATCCGGCTGCGTTCGACGAGGGGGTTTCCGACCGAGTCGATGCGCACCGTGGCGGAGGTCGTCCGGCTTGCGATCGACAACAACATGAGTGCGCGGGCTCGACTCGTCGAGGTCGTGTGCCGGCAGGAAAAGACTTACGACGTCGTCGTTGGCACCACGATGGCGGAGGACAAGTTTTGTGCGCCGCAACTCGAAGCGGCCGTGGCCGTTGTGCTGGGCCTGTTGCCTGACCAGATCAACATCACGGTCACACCCGTCACGCAAAAGGAGGTCGATCTGCACTTCGGCGTGTATGAGCGGATGCTGTCGGAGAAACTGGGTACGACATCGCCAATCCGATGATCGGCCGGCCCGGCACGGGGCGGTGCGGCGGCCTCCAGCCGGATCGCCCCGTCGCGTCACCGCGCAGCGGCGAGGTCGTGATCGATATCCCGATGGAGGGCAGGCGGACCTCGCATCAGGCGGCCATTCCGCCGGACCAGCGTGACTCGGAGCAGCACGCGGAAAATGCATGAGAGGGTGGCCTCGCGTGATCCACGAGGATCGAACCTCAGCGCGTACCGGATGGCGACCTGCATCGAACGGGTACGTGAATTGCTGGGGCCGTATCGGGAGGCCACCATCATGAACAATCCTGAACCGCTCGAAATCGAGAAAACGACGCCTAAGCCGACCGGCCAGAACTGGGCACGTCGCCTTGGCCCCGGCTTGATTACCGGTGCGGCTGACGACGATCCGTCAGGTATCGGTACGTATTCGCAAGCCGGCGCGCAGTTCGGATTCGAATTGCTATGGACTCTCTTCCTGACATACCCGCTCATGACGGCCATACAACTGGTGAGCGCGCGGATCGGGCGAGTGACCGGCAAGGGGCTTGCATCGAACATGCGGGCTCACTACCCGATGTGGCTGCTCTATAGCGCGGTCGTGCTGCTGATGATCGCCAACGTCATCAACATCGCCGCCGACCTGTCGGCGATGGGCGCCGCAGCCGGCTTGCTGCTCCCCGGGCCGCACCAGCTCTACGTCGTTGGGCTGGGTGGCCTGTCGGTCGTGCTTCAGGTGTTCGTTCCCTATGAACGGTACGCGCGCCTTCTCAAGTGGACGGCGCTGATCCTGCTCGCTTATGTGGCGGTTGCCCTGATCGTCCCGATCCGGTGGACCGAGGTGGGCCGTGCGATCGTATGGCCGCATATCGTGCTGGCGCCGGACTACCTCACGACGGTCGTCGCGGTCCTCGGCACGACCATCAGCCCGTACCTGTTCTTCTGGCAGGCCTCGCAGGAAGTCGAGGAACTGCAATCCGCGCCGCGTGAAGGGCCGCTTCGCCGAGTTCCCCGCCAGGCCCCGGCGCAGTTGCGCCGAATCAGTTTCGATACCTGGCTGGGGATGGGCGTATCGAATGTCATTGCCTTCTTCATCGTGCTCACCGCGGCGGCTACGCTGCATGCGCACCACATCGAGGTCAAGACGTCGGCTGACGCCGCGCGGGCCCTTGCCCCGATCGCGGGTCACTTCGCCTATATGCTGTTCGCGCTCGGGATCGTCGGCACCGGCCTGCTGGCGCTGCCGGTTCTCGCAGGATCGACCGCATACGCGGCGGCCGGCACATTCCGCTGGCGCAATAGCCTCGCCCTGAAGTTGACGCTCGCGCGACAATTCTACGCGGTCATCGCATTGGCAACCGTGGGTGGCGTGGCAATCACGTTCATGCATTTCGATCCGATCCATGCGTTGTATTGGAGCGCCGTGATCAACGGGGTAACGGCGGTCCCCATCATGGTCATCATGATGCTGATGGCTCGGAGCAAGCGGGTCATGGGTGAGTTCGCCATTGCGGGACCGCTTGCGTGGGGAGGGTGGCTTGCAACGCTTGCAATGGCAATTGCAGCCGCGGGGATTTTTGTGCCGGGATGAAACCGACTCCTCAAGGCGACGCATTCAGTTCACGCAGGCAAGCGGCTACCGATCGGAAGCGTGTTGTAACGCGACAGCTGGGGGCATTGTGACGAAGAAAACTTCGAAATTGATGGGGTTGCCTGCCGTTGATCAGAGGTCGATCTTCCTCGCGGAGCTTCGCCACGAGAAGATGGCGCGTTCGGTGCACACATATGTGCGTGGCAGCGCCGCACACTTTTACGAGTGGCTCGGGAGTCGCAAAGAAGGATCCCTTCCTGACGGGCCGCCGGTCTGGATTTGCGGGGACTGCCATCTTGGCAATCTCGGCCCCCTCGCGTCAAAGACGGGAGAGGTGACGGTGCAGATTCGTGATCTCGACCAGAGCGTGATTGGCAATCCTGTTCATGATTTGCTCCGGCTTGGACTTTCGCTCGCGACCGCGGCTCGTAGCTCCGATCTACCCGGCGTCATTACCTGGCGCTTGATCGAGGCACTCGTCGACGGATACGAACAGGCGTTCGACCGGAAGGCCGAAGACCGGCCAGATGGGATACGCCGTCCGACCGCGGTTCAGATCGCGATGAAAGCGGCCCTGCATCGGTCGTGGCGGAAGCTCGAACGGCAAACGATCCGGAATGTCGAACCTCACATTCCACTGGGCAAGCGATTCTGGCCACTCTCGACTCAGGAAAAATCGGCAATACACGCGTTGTTCGAATCCGCGCCTGTTGACACGATCGGCGCGGCGCTCAGTCACGGCGCGCGCAGCACCGCCAAAATGAAGGTGCTCGATGCTGCCTACTGGGTAAAGGGTTGCAGTTCTCTGGGCCGGCGCCGGTATGCCGTGATGCTCGACATCGATGGCGCGTGTTCCGACGGCGGGCCGCCATGCCTGATCGATATCAAGGAGGCTGCGGTCGCCGCAGCGCCCTCGCATGCCGGTGCACGAATGCCCCGGGATGCCGCTCAACGCGTGCTCGAAGGAGCGAGACGCGTCTCTCCCATGCTGGGAAGCCGGATGTGCGCGGCGCGACTGGACGGGCGCTCTGTCGTGATTCGCGAACTGATGCCGCAGGATTTGAAACTGGCGGCCGAGCAACTCTCCGAAAACGATGCCGTCAAGGCTGCCCGCTATCTTGCTTGGGTCGTGGGACGCGCACATGGTGAGCAGATGGACGAGCGGACCCGCCTCGCGTGGCGCGCCGAGCTGAGGCGTCACCACCCCAAGACCGTCGATGCACCCTCCTGGCTGTGGCGAAGCATCATCGAACTGATGGTCGCGCATGAGGAGGCCTATCTCGAGCATTGCCGGCGTTATGCACTCGGCAAGCCCATCCGATAGGTCGATGAAACTCCAGCCTCCGCACAGCGGGCAACCATTCCGGTCGTTTCACGATTGAATCAGATGGCCTCGAACACCGAAACGGAACGGCACCAGCGATACAACGGTGGCCGACACGCGGGGATTGGACGGCGAGCGAATCGATCCCTACTTGTCGGCGCCAGACTGATAGCTATGAGAGACGGTCAGCGGACGCCGAAGCGAGCTGTCGGGCACGCCCGGCGGCGCTGATTTCAAGTTTGAAACATCCGTCCACAAGACCGTACGACAACGCGCCATGGGCCGGACTCGACTGCGTTGTCACGGTATTGCTGCGTGACGCCCGACGATCGCCGCGCCGAGCGTCGCCAGCAAGGTCCCGGATTCAAGGGGACCCCCGCCCGTCGATTCATTCGTGAAACGATCGGCACGAGTGTTCACCTGGAACGGCAAAAGGACGAAGGGGCGGGGAGCGGTGACGCGTGACCTTGACGGCCGCCGAGCAAACTGAACTCGAAGCGCTGTTTCTTGTCCATCGTGAGTTGCTTGCGTCCATCGCTACCTTGAGGCGATGGAGCGGCGGGCGGCCCGGCATGGCGCCGACCGCTGCGGTGCATGCGACAAGCGATGCGACGGCAGTGGATTTGCATCGCGCGCCGCGTCATCGCAGCGACATCTTTCTCGCGTAAATCTATGGTACTTCGCCAGTCGGCGAGGTACCGTTTTCTCAAGGAATACCGACCATGGCGGCAAAACGCCTTCGCATCAACATGATTACCCGTCGCCAGTCGACGTTCGACGGCCGGCATCTCGACACCGAGGCGGCACGTCGCCTCGGCGCGCACGCACAGGACGCGATTCCCGCCCACCTGAAAGGTACGCAGGGCGCCGAGGCAGAATGGCTGCCGCGCGTGAAGGTCAGCGAGCGATAACCCGATTACGCCGGGCGAGGCACTGCGCGACAGCACCGATCTCGCAGTCCGGCGGCTCTTCCCATTTCGATCGAGATGGAACGCGTTCGCCGGACGGCGAGCGCCGGATCACGAACGTCTCGGCTCGCGTATCGCGCCCTGTCGTCAGACCCGCTCCGGACGGGGCGGGTAGGCGTACCGCGGCGCCCGGCGCCGTCACGCGGCATGTCGGCCGCCAAGCCAGGCTCGATGCACCCGCAAGCAACGTCCGTCTCGCGTCCGTGACGCCTTGCGATCGCGGTTGCGGGCGTCATCGCCGGCCTGATCGGGCCCATTCGTCAAGTTAGCGGCGGCGCGTGCCCGTGATCCCCCAATCCCCGTGCATCGTCGTATTCCCGCGAAATATCCTTGTTCGTATAGTCCCCGAGCTTCGACGCGGCGACCACGCTCAGCACCGCACACACCAGCACGTACGCCGCGATCGCATACCCCGAGTGGTAGTAGGCAAACAGCGCGGTCGCGATCAACGGTGCCGGGCCACCGGCAATGACCGAAGCGAGCTGATAACCCATCGACGCGCCGCTATACCGCAACCGCCCTGTGAACGATTCGGCAATCAGTGCAGCCTGTGGTCCGTACATCATCGAATGCGGGACCAGCGACAACACGATCGCCGCGAAGATCCACACCGGATTGCGGCTATCGACCATCGCGAAGTAGACGAATCCGAACACGCCGACGACAGCCGCACCGATCATGTACATCCGCCGCCGTCCGATCAGATCCGACACGTGCCCGAACAACGGAATGGTGAAGAACTCGACCACGGATGCGGCCAGTACCGCCGCCAGCAGCAGTTCGCGCGTGACGCCCAGCGCCGTGATCCCGTAAGTGAACACGAACGCCGTATAGATGTAGAAGGGCGCCTGTTCGGCCATCCGCGCAAACGCCGACAGCACGATATCCCTCGGCTGCTTGCGCAGCACTTCGAGCATGGGCGTCTTCTCGATCCGACGCTCGGCCAGCAGTTTCGCGAAGATCGGCGTCTCGAGAATATTCAGGCGAATATAGAGCCCGATCGCGACCAGCACGACGCTGAGGATAAACGGCACGCGCCAGCCCCATGTCAGGAAGGCGCTGCCGGAAAACCAGCTCATGGCCAGCACGGCAAGGTTGGCGAGAAACAGGCCCGCCGGCACGCCGAACTGCGGCCACGACGCGACGAAACCGCGATGGGCATTGGTGCGCGCCCACTCCATCGACATCAGGACCGAGCCGCCCCATTCGCCGCCCACGCCGACGCCCTGGATGAAACGCAATACCGTGAGGATGACGGCGCCCCAGATGCCGATCGCGGCGTAGGTCGGAACGAAAGCCACGGCGAACGTGGCGAGCCCCATCAGCAACAGGGTCACGATCAGTGTGGCCTTGCGTCCGATGCGGTCGCCGTAATGGCCGAAGATCGCTGCGCCGACCGGACGTGCGACAAAGCCGACGGCATAGATCAGGAACGCCTGTAGCGTACCGACGAGTGGGTGGGATTGGGGGAAGTACAGCTTTGCGAAGACCAGGCCGGTGACCGTGCTGTAGAGGAAGAAGTCATACCATTCGATCGTGGTGCCAATCGTGCTGGCGATGACGGCGCGGCGTAACTGGAGCCGGGCTTCCTCGTCGGAGAGGGGCGTGGCCGCGGATTGCATGGCAGCCATTTTGATATCTCCCGGAACAGGGCGATAGAGAAATTAACCATACGCCCCGCGACAGGTTCCGGCAAGCGCGAGCGACGAATGGCCGCTTCGTCGCCCGGGCCCTTCATTCAGCCATCCTTAAATATCATAATATGACGTTTGACCATCATTCGCCTTGGCAACGACGAGGTGGGTGTGATGTTCGAGCCGTACGCACGCAGAGACGCCGAATGGCATGTCACGGAGCATTCGACGACCGCACCTGATGCCGTTACGGGTCGCACTGTGGAGCGTCAGTGCGCGATGTCGATCCGGCGGATAGGCATGCGCCAAACGCGCGCGAAGGTGACGGCTGCAAACATTCGGACAATGGCCGATAGCGTGCGTGAAGCCGTCGCAGTCCTGCAAAGGCAAGTCGGAAAACACGGGCAAGCGGCTAAGCGATCCGTAGTGATCGGCGGTGGACCAACCAGGCCTGCTCACCATTCATTCATGCGTCTTTCAGCCAGGGCATTTCCACGGGTGACACGACCAGTTGCCGGAATTCGCGTTTCAGATCGAAGATGAACCCGACCAGGATCATGGAGTCGGCGTAAGGAATCGGAAAGACATGCGGATTTTCCGGCGTACGCAGCGGGCGCTCGGGGCTGTCGGCCGTCGCCGCGGCGTTCTCGCGAACGCTTTCCAGTTCGTCGGCCATGGCCACGCCACTGATTTGCAGCACACGGCTGCGCAGGTCACTGAAGGGCTCGATGCGCGCAGCGTCTTCGTGGTATTCGGGCACTTCGTAAACGAACCAGGACATTTTCGTCTCCTGTGAGAAGGGGCGCTATTTTAACGCTGCGCGACGCTTCACCGGGAGTCGGCCACGTTGTGCGGCGGCCGCGGTTGCTCGAGGCAGTCCGGCAGGGGCGATTTCTCCGGACGTCCAGGCTTCAAACCCGTGTCCACCACGGCCTGGACCACCTTGAGTCGGTCAAGAGCTCGCTTGGCGCGCTCAGTCTCGGGCGCGTGGCGACTGGCAGGAAATGGCGCGTGACCGGCTCGAATCGCCGGAAATCAAATCGAATGCCAGCAGCGATGTTGTGCGGATAGCCGATCCGGCGACCGCTTGCGGCGCGCCGTGTACGAGCGTGACGTGCGAGGCGTTGCAGTGCCGCAAATGGACGTACGGCGTGTCGATGATTTTTGCTGCAAGATCGGACACTGCGTGGGTGTGAACGATCATTAGCGCAGGCAAGGCGCCCGGGCATGCACCGCCGCCCGGGCGCCGCGCGCTTACCGCGCGAATGTGGATATCGGCCGGCCGGCGTGGGTGCAGGTGAGCCCGAACGAGAACGGCAGGTTGCCTTCGTCGTACGTACCGCTTACCTGATAAGCCGCTCCGACTTTCGGAATCGGCTTGTTGACCGCAAAGACCCCGGCCCGCAACTGCGTCAACTGCGTCCCGTTGAAATCGATCGACGCGATGCCGTCGACCAGCACCGGATCGCCATGCAACGCGACGACGCGCACGTCATGCGCGTGGCGTGTCACGACCGCCGCCTGCTCGAGCGAACGCCGGGGAATCCAGCTCTGCGCACCGAGCGCCAGCGCCTGCGCCTCGGTAACGCCTTGCGCGAGCAGATCCCCCGCACCCGCTTCAAAGCGGTACGCATCGCCGAGTGCTTCGGCACCGGGCTCATCGTCGGCGAGCGCGAGGACAGGCTTGCTCCGCGCCGGCAATTGCTCGATCGTCACGCCGAGGATGAGCGGCGAGTCCGACGTGGAGGTGCCGGTAAAGCTGCGTCCCGCCTCGCTGTAGCTCCACTGCGCGCCTGCCGCTATTGGTATGCTGCTGCCGGCAATCGCCTCCGCCACGCGATGCCCCCAATCGCGAAATCGACTCGCCATCGCCTGCACCCGTTCAATCACGGAATCGATGATTCAGGCATGAGAATAAAGAACAAAATCATGCCGCTCCGATCATCAATTGAAGGGGAAAGGTCATCGACACACTTCGGAAGTGCTTTTTGCGCGCCTGAAGTTCAATTTCCAGAATTGGAAATTTAAACTGAATTCCACAGGCGCAAGGGTGAGAGTAGATCAGCGCGAAACCAATTCAAGATGTACTTGTGCGACACATTTATTTAAATGCATACCCGATTATTCGCTGCCTCATTGACCACACAACCCGTAAATTTCTTCATTCCGGTCATTAGAAACGAATCGCTTGATGATAATCCTGCACGATCCAATCGATCGTTTCACCCCGGCTTCCGCCGACAATCCGATTGTCGAAAGCCCAGCAATTGTGCGATCCATTTATTAAAGTTCAGAATCAACGCCAGCCCGCTCGACAAGACGATCCAATATTCAATCATTCAGTTCGGACAGGCCGATGAACTCACTGTTTTAACCAACGCAACTCAGCTCTCGTCTCTTGCACTTATTGATGCTGTTGGTGTTCGAAGTTATCCGCAGTTCATCACACCCGACCGCTTAGAGCCACGAACGGTCTTCGCTCGGACCCGATATCGGGCATCATTAGATTTTTAAAATGATCGCCAAATTTATTTTCCTCACGGTCTCATTCAGCTTGGCGGAGTATCACCCGTCAAATTTAACAGGTGGTAATTTCTCGGAATTATCCTACGCTTAACCGTCATATATGGATGGGGGATGCGCGGCATAATGGGGTGGGATTTATATTTATGCCATTAAATGGGGTGGGAAACCTGATGACCCCGGTTTGCGCCGAAGGCTTGTCTCGATTTGCCGGATATTGTTCGGCGCCCGCTGAATAGCATCAAGAGTAGGAAGTGCTGGCGAAGCTGAATAACTCGTGCGGCGCTCCATTGTGTAAAGAGGCGCCCAGAGGCTCCATCACTCAGGCTTTGAACAGGAACTCGACGAGACAGCTTGTCTCGCGAAGGACTGGCATGCCCGGCCGCTTTAAATGAAAAACGCAAGAAACCTATAAGGGAATTGAAATAAAAATGCCTTTTTGAGTGATAAGGCACAGCTGGGTGCGGATCTCATGGCTGTTGTCGCGCCAATATTTTCCGAATTCCGGATGCGCCCACTAAAGGCGGTGGCGCTTGCTTGCTTCGGTTTCCTGATTAATTGATCGTTGAATTTTTCGCAACCCTTATTGTTTTAAATTTTTCAACAAAAAAGATTGTAAGTCCATTCTGGAGACGCCGTGAGCACGATACAGACCTCGCAGTGCATGACTCGTGAAATGACAAATGAACGCACGTTGCAGGAAGGGAATTCGGCCGGACATGACGCCATTGGGCTCGATGAATCGGTGGTCGAGCATGAGCAATTGATCGCGAAGGCGGCAGAAGTCGCCCGCGTGCTCGCGGAAGAATCGCACGCTGCCGATACCGGGCGCCGCCTGACCGAGCGTGCCGTCGCCGCGCTGACCGAGGCGGGGCTGATGCGGCTCTTCACGCCGCGCCGGCTCGGCGGCTACGAAGCGCGTCCCGCCACGCTGTTCGACGTCTGCTACGAGCTGGGGCGCGGCTGCTGCTCGGCGTCGTGGGTCACGAGCGTGCTCAACATGGGCAATTACATGATCGCTCACTTCCCCGAGAGTACGCAGGACGACGTGTGGGGCGGCAACCGCGACACGCGCACCGCGCTCATCATTGCGCCTTCGCGCGCCCAGGTCGAACGCGTCGACGGCGGTGTCGTGGTGACGGGAGAGTGGGGTTATGCATCGGGCAGCCTGCACGCCGAATGGATCGGCGCGCTGATCCCGAAAGGCGTCGATGCCGACGACGAGACGATCAACTTGGTCCTCATGCCGATGAGCGAGCTCGAAGTCCGCGACACCTGGCATATCACGGGCATGCGCGGCACCGGCAGCAACACGGTCGTGGCGAACCGGCTGTTCATTCCGCGCCATCGCGTGACGCCTTACGCGCCGATCGTGCAGGGCCGGTCGCGCCTGCCGTCGGAACGCCACCGTTTATATAGCGGCGCGTTCTCGGGCTTGCTGTCGATCGGTCTGCTCGGACCGCAACTCGGGGCGATCGTCACCGCGCTGGAGCTCGTGCGCGATCAGGCCCACGAGCGCCGCGTCGCCTCGTCCACGTTCAAGAGCCAGGCTGTTTCGCCGGCGTTCCAGACCGATCTCGCCGAAGCTTCGATGATGATCGACGGCGCGCAGCTGCACGCCCGCCGCATCGTCGAAACGGTCGAGCACCACGCAACGGCCGGCGTCCTGCCCGACGAAGTGACGCGTTCGCGCTTTCGGATGGAATCGACGCGCGTCACGCGCCTGTGCCGCGAGGCCATCGATCGCCTCATGACGGCCTACGGCAGCGCCGCCTTCATGGAATCCAATCCCCTGCAGTTGATCTGGCGCGATCTGAACGTGGCGAGCCGCCACGCGGGCTTCGGGATGGGCATTCCGCAACTTGTCTACGGCCGCGCGCTCGTCGGCCTCGATCCGCGCGAAATCAGCTACCTCGTGTAATCCCACGCGGCCTCCCGGTTCCCGGCGGGGCGGCCCTCTTTGACGACAGGAGCTTGCATGTCAGACGTCGAATCCCTCGAAAACAAGCCGGAAAATCACGCGCACGTCGCGGCCCGGCAGCACAACCGCAAGATCGTCGAGCAGTACATGCACACGCGTGGCGAAGCGAGGCTCAAGCGCCACCTGCTGTTCACGGAAGATGGCGTCGGCGGTCTGTGGACGACCGACAGCGGCCAGCCGATCGCGATTCGCGGCCGCGAGAAGCTCGGCGAGCACGCCGTGTGGTCGCTGCAATGCTTCCCCGATTGGGTCTGGACCGACATCCAGATCTTCGAGACGCAAGACCCGAACTGGTTCTGGGTCGAGTGCCGCGGCGAAGGCACGATTATTTTCCCCGGCTACCCCCAAGGCCATTACCGCAATCACTTCCTTCACTCGTTCCGCTTCGAAAACGGATTGATCAAGGAGCAGCGCGAATTCATGAACCCTTGCGAGCAATTCCGTGCGTTGGGTATCGAGGTTCCCGAAGTGCGCCGGGATGGTCTACCGAGCTAACGCATACCCAATGGAGGAGACGAATGGCTGGTATCCCGTCGATTCAACCGTACGCGCTGCCCGATTCGAGCAGCCTGCCCGAGAACGTCGTGTCATGGCGTGTCGATCCGTCGCGCGCGTTGCTGCTCATTCATGACATGCAGAACTATTTCCTTTCGCCGTTGCCGCCGACGCTGCGCGAGACGTTGACGACCAATGTCGCGTCGCTGCGCAAACGGTGCAAGCAGGCCGGTATTCCCGTCGCGTACACGGCCCATCCCGGGCGCATGACCGAAACGGAACGCGGTTTGCTGCGCGATTTTTGGGGGCCTGGCATGGAGACGACGCCGGCCGATCGGGACGTCGCCGAGGCCGTCGGCCCTTCCCCGGACGACTGGATGCTCACGAAGTGGCGCTACAGCGCATTTTTCCGCACCGACCTGCGCGAGCGCATGCGGGAGAGCGGTCGCGATCAGCTGATGCTGTGTGGCGTCTACGCGCACATCGGCGTCATGATGTCGGCCGTCGATGCGTTCACGAACGACATTCAACCGTTCTTCGTCGCCGATGGCGTGGCGGATTTTTCCGAAGACCATCATCACCAGGCCCTGGAATACGTGGCCCAGCGTTGCGGCAAGGTGGTGAGCACCGAGGAGGCGCTGGCATGAACGCCGCTCCGAACCGCAACCTTTTCGATCGCATCCTCCACGGACAAGCACCGTGCTTCGCGTTGATCGCGCGTTCGACGGGTAGCGCTGGGGAGCGCGCGACGATCGATGTCTTCGCCGGCGCGGTTTCCTATCCGTCCTCCCTGGCCGAGCTTCCGTTGGCCGCACCGACGGTGGCGGGCGCGGACCGTCAGGAGCTGCTTGTGCTCGTGCCATACCGGCAGTTGCACGAGCGCGGCTTCAGAGCACACGACGACGGCGCTCCGCTCGTCGCGATCACCTGCGACGAGCACGAAACGGTGTCCGCGCAGCTCGCGCTCGCCGCCATTCCCGATGCCGATACCGCGCTCGGCGAGCGTCACTTCGATATCGACGACGAGGCCTACGCCGAGATCGTCGAGCGCGTCATCACCGACGAGATCGGTACCGGCGCGGGCTCGAACTTCGTCATCAAGCGCACGCTCGAGGGCGATCTCGACGACTATTCGCCCGCCAAGGCGCTGGCAGTCTTCAAGCGTCTGATGCGCCGGGAAGTCGGCGCGTATTGGATCTTCGTGATTCATACCGGGGAGCGCACGTTCGTCGGCGCCACGCCGGAGCGCCACCTGACGCTGCATGAAGGCCGCGCGACGATGAACCCGATCAGCGGAACTTATCGATATCCGCAAAGCGGGCCGACGATCGATGGGATCAACGCCTTTCTCGGCGACCGCAAGGAATCCGACGAGCTGTACATGGTGCTCGACGAAGAGCTCAAGATGATGGCGCGCATCTGCCCGACCGGCGGCCAGGTCACGGGGCCGCACTTGCGCGAGATGGCGCGGCTCGCCCACACCGAATATTTCATCGTCGGGCACACCGAGGCCGATGTCCGCGACTTGCTGCGCGAGACGATGTTTGCGCCGACGGTCACCGGCAGTCCGATCGAAAGCGCGACCCGCGTGATCGCGCGGCACGAGCGGACCGGCCGCGGCTACTACAGCGGCATTGCCGCGCTGATCGGCCGCGATGCGTGCGGCGGGCGCACGCTCGACTCCGCCATCCTGATCCGCACCGCGGAGATCGACCGCGCCGGCCACGTTCGCATCGGCGTCGGTTCGACGCTCGTCCGGCATTCGGACGCGGTATCGGAAGTCATGGAGACGCATGCCAAGGTGGCCGCGCTATCGAACGCATTCGATCCGCCGGAAGCCGGCCCGGCGCTCGGACAGCATCCATCGGTGCACGCGGCGCTGCGCGAGCGCAACGAAGGCATCGCGGACTTCTGGTTTCGGCCCTATGGCGAGCGACAAGGCGAGACGGCCGATGAGTTGGCTGAGTTGAGCGGCTGCCGCGCGCTCATCATCGACGCCGAAGATCACTTCACGGCGATGATCGCCCAGCAACTGTCGTCGCTCGGCCTCGTCACCGAAGTGTGCGGCGTTCATGACGCAGTGGACCTTGCGCGTTACGACGTCGTCGTCATGGGGCCGGGCCCGGGAGACCCGAGCGACGCCGGTGATCCACGCATCGCTCGCCTCTACGCGTGGCTGCGGCAACTCCTCGACGAGGGCAAGCCGTTCATGGCCGTCTGCCTGAGCCATCAGATCCTGAACGCCATCCTCGGCATTCCGCTCGTGCGGCGCGAGGTGCCCAATCAGGGCATCCAGGTCGAGATCGATCTGTTCGGCCAGCGTGAGCGCGTGGGCTTTTACAACACGTATGTCGCACGGACCGTCCAGGACGAAATGGAAATCGACGGCGTCGGCACGCTGGCCATCAGCCGCGATCCGCGCACGGGCGAAGTGCATGCTTTGCGCGGTCCAACGTTCAGCTCGATGCAATTCCACGCCGAATCGGTCCTGACCGTCGACGGGCCGCGCATTCTCGGTGAAGCCATCACACACGCGATACGCCGCGAAAAACGCATGACAGCGTTGACGGCCTGACGACTCTTTGCGCTTTTTATCGAACCCTATAGGACACGCGTTTTCATGATTGTCGACATCGTTTGGTGGAACCTCGACGGTTCCGAGCAGAGCATCGAATCGCTGAAGGCGCGTGTGGACGACAGCACTCTCGCGCGCTGGTCGAACGTGCCGGGCTTGCGCGAGAAACATTGGATCGCCGACGACGACCAGAATCGCTGGGGCGCGATCATGCTCTGGGACGGCGAGCGTCCGCCCGCGCATCTACTGCCACCGAACGACGCGCAGACGCTGATCGGCTTGCCGGTTGCCGAGCGCTTGCGCTTCTCGGTGGAGGCAAGCGCCGCGAGCGGTGAGATCGCGGCGCGCATGCGCGCGCTCGAGCCGGCAGCATCGCACGCGAATACACACGCGGCGGCGCCGATCCATGCGTCGCATCCAATCGACTACATCGTCGTTGACGCCTTCACGCGCACACCGCTCGAAGGCAATCCGGTTGCCGTCTTCCTGGTCGACGATCCGCTGCCGGCGGAGCGCATGCAGCGGATCGCCCGCGAAATGAATCTGTCGGAAGTGGTGTTCGTGATGCCGCCGAAGCAGGGCGGCGACGTGCACGTGCGCATCTTTACGCCGGTCAACGAGCTGCCGTTCGCGGGCCATCCGCTGCTGGGCACGGCCGTGGCACTCAGGCACGTCAAGGCGCAGGATCGCTTCGTGTTCGAGACGGGCATGGGGCTCGTGCCGTTCGACGTGCGATCCGATGCGCCCGGCGAGGCTTACGTCACCATGCAGCAGCCGATCCCGACGTGGACGCGCTTTGATCGGGCCGAGCGTCTGCTCGAAGCGCTCGGCGTCGAAGCGTCCGTGTTGCCCGTGGAGGCCTATCGAAACGGCCCGCGCCACGTGTTCGTCACGGTGCCCGACGCCTCCGCGCTTTCCGACGTGCAGCCGGACCATCGCGCGTTGGCCGAGTTCGAGGATATGTCGGCCATGTGCCTGGCCCCGGCGGGCGACCACTGGCGCTGCCGGATGTTCTCGCCGGCCTACGGCGTCGTGGAGGATGCGGCGACGGGCTCCGCCGCCGGTCCCATCGCCATTCATCTTGCCCGCCACGGACTGATTTCGTGGGGCGAGCCGCTGCATCTTCTCCAAGGCGTCGAGATCAAGCGCCCCTCGCACATGCATGCGCGGGTGAACGGCTCGGAGCACGGCATCGAGGCGGTCGAGGTCAGCGGTCACGGTGTCGTCGTCGCGCGCGGCCGCCTGGGCGTCTAGCGTCGCCCCCGTCTTTTGCCATCACGAAAACATTGCTATGAACACCAGTCGATTCGAAAGCCTCACCGGACGTGTCGATGTCCTGTTCCCCGAATATGACGACCCGCCGTCCGAGCCGATCACGCTGCTCAAGCGCTGGCTCGCGACGGCCGATGAAGCGGGCGTCCGCGAGCCCAAGGCGCTCGCGCTCGCGACCGCCACGTCCGACGGACGCATCTCTTCTCGCATCATCGCGTTCTCCTCGATCGACGACCGTGGCGTGATCTTCTGCACGCATTCGACGAGCCGCAAAGGACGCGAACTCATGGAGACGGGCTGGGCCTCGGGCTTGCTGTATTGGCGCGAAACCGGGCAGCAGATCATGATTTCCGGCCAGGCGGTACCGCTCGAGGAAAGCGAGAACGACAAGCTCTGGTTCGGACGCTCGGTGCCGATGCACGCGATGTCGAGCGCCTCGCACCAGAGCGACGAGCTCGTCGACCGCGAAGCGCTGCTCGCGCACGCCGCCGAGTTGCTCGCGCTCGGCGTCGCGTTGCCGCGGCCGCCGCGCTTCGTCGGCTATCGGCTCGAGCCTCACGAGATGGAATTCTGGGCCGCCAGCTCCGACCGGCTTCACCGGCGCCTCAGGTACGAACGCGATGGCGACGATTGGAAAACCACCCAACTCCAACCTTGATTCTCTTGCGGATAAGGAACTTGCCTGTGTCTACTTTCGATATTCCGGTTGGCGTCGGCCAAACCGCACTGTTCATCGCCTGGCAACGTCATGCCGAAGGCCAGCGCCCGGATGCCTTGTTTCACGATCCGTTCGCCGCAGCGCTGATCGAGCACTTGGCCGGCACGCCGACGCATGAGCACGTCAGCGAAGTCGCGCGGCGCGCGAACTTTCCGCAATATTTCGTCGTCCGCACACGCTACTTCGACGATGCCATTCTCGCGAACCTGAGCCGCGGAATACGGCAGGTCGTCACGCTGGCCGCCGGCATGGACGGCCGCGTGGCGCGCCTGGCGTGTCCGTCCGGCACGCGCTGGTTCGAGCTCGATCTCGACGACATCATCGCCTTCAAGCGCGAACTCATGAAGCAGTCCGGGTTGCCGCTGCAGTGCGATTGGCGGCCGCTCGTCGCCGATCTGACCTCGGATTGGGCGAGCCCGTTGCGCGCGGCCGGCTTCGATCCCGCCAAGCCCACGATCTGGCTCATCGAAGGGCTGCTGATGTATCTGCGCGACACGGACTGCGACGCGCTGATCCGTCAGGTGGGCGACCTGTCGGCGCCGGGCAGCGCGCTCATGCTCGAGCATCTCGCCGCGCGCATGATGAGCGACGAGGGCAGGGAAGCCCGGGCGCGCGTCGAATCGCAGGGCGCTCGTTGGCTCTCGTCCCGCGACGATGTGCGCGACTGGCTCGGCCGATACGGCTGGACAGCGACCGTGCATGCCTCGGACGACCCGACGATAGCCTACGGCCGCAGCGTCGCGCGCATCCCGGCGGGCTGGTTCGCCTCATCGACGCGCACGGCGCCCGGCGGGAGCGGATCATGAATCGGTCGATTCCCATGCGGCGCGAGGTGCGCTTGAAGGCGAAGCTGAAAGGCCTGCCGACACCGGACGATTTCGAAATCGTCACCGCCGCCGCGCCGGCGGCCGGCTCGGGCGACGTGCTGGTGCGCAATCGCTATTTCCTGGTCTCGGCTTCCTTGCGCGCGATGATCAGCGAAGGCGCGGAAGACGTGCCCGGTGTGCCGTTTCCGTGTTTGTCGGCGGGTGACGCGCTGATGGGCGAAGCGCTAGGCGAGGTGGTGAGCGCGCCCGCCGGCAGCGGTTTGTCGTCCGGCGACATCGTCACGCACTTCCACGGCTGGCGAGACTACGCGGTGGTGCCCACATGGGGCTGCCAGCGCGTCGGCGAGGCGCTGCCGGAGCCCGCCGGCTATCTCGGCTACCTGGGGCACGGCTGGACCGCCTACGCGGCGCTGACGCGCGGCGTGCCGATCCGTCCGGGCGACACGGTGTTCGTCACGAGCGCGGCCGGTGCGATCGGCGCGATGGCCGGACAGATCGCGCGGCGGCTGGGAGCGGGGCGCGTGATCGGCAGCACGAGTTCGCGTGACAAGGCACGACGCCTCATTTCCGAGCTCGGATATGACGCCGCCGTCATGCGTGGCGACAGCACGCCGTTCGCAGAGCAGTTGCTCGAAGCGGCGCAGGGCGGCATCGACGTCCTGATCGATTCGGTCGGCGGCGAGCAATTACAGGCGGCCGTCACGGCCGCCCGCGAAGGGGCGCGCTTCCTGATCCTCGGCGCGCTGTCGGGCCAGCTTGCCGCGACGGGAACGGGTCGAACCGCGCCCGCCGAAATCGATACCGTTCAATTTCTCCTCAAGAGGATCACGATGCGGGGCTACAGCGCCGACGACAATCCGGAGGCGAAGGGCGAATGGTTCGAGCGTTTCGCGCAGTGGCTGCGCGCCGGAGAGATCGCGTTCCCGCATACGGTGATCGACGGCCTCGATGACGCGCCGAGCGCGTTGTCCGACACGTCCAGCGGACGTTATCTGGGCACGGTGCTCGTCAAGCTGTAGCGGTGCGGAGCGTGGGCGTCGCTTGCATGCCAGGCGACGACACCCGCTCGATCGGCAGCATTTCATTATGGGAGTGGAACTGTGGAATGCAATCTTTCTTCGGCGCGCGTTGCCGCGAATTGGACGCCCGCTTCCTGGAAGACGAAGCCGGCGCTGCAGCAACCGGTTTATCGCGATGCGGCGGCGCTCGATCGCGCCCTGACGCAGCTGCAGGCACTGCCGCCGCTCGTCACCGCATGGGAAGTGCTGACGCTCAAACGCAAGCTCGCGGACGCTGCGGCGGGACGATGCTTCTTGCTGCAGGGCGGCGACTGCGCGGAAAGCTTCGACGATTGCACGGCGCCGATCATCGCCAATCGGCTCAAAGTGCTGATGCAGATGAGCCTGGTGCTCGTGTATGGCTTGATGCTGCCGGTGGTTCGGGTCGGCCGCTTTGCCGGCCAGTACGCGAAGCCGCGCTCGGCGGATACCGAAACGCGCGACGGTGTGACGCTGCCTTGCTACCGCGGCGACATCGTCAACGCCAGCGCTTTTACGAAAGACGCGCGCGAGCCCGACCCGAAGCGCCTGCTCGAGGCGCATTCCAAATCGGCGCTGACGATGAATTTCGTGCGCGCGCTGAGCGATGCCGGTTTTGCCGATCTGCGCCACTCCGAACATTGGGATCTCGCTTGGGCCTCGCATTCGCCGCTTTATGACGAGTATCGCAAGATGACGCACTCGATCGGCGAATCGCTGCGCTTCATGGAGGCGCTCGCGGGCGAGCCCGCCGGCAGCGATGCGAGAGTCGATTTCTATACGTCGCATGAGGTTCTGCTGTTGAACTACGAAGAGGCGATGGCACGGCAAGTGCCGCGGCATTGGGGCTGGTTCAACCTGTCGACGCATTTTCCGTGGATCGGCATGCGCACCGCGCAGCTGGACGGCGCGCATATCGAATACTGCTCCGGTATCCGCAATCCGATCGGCCTGAAAGTCGGGCCCGGGGTGAGCACCGACCAGTTGCTGCGCACGATCGACGCGCTGGACGCCACGAACGAGGCCGGCCGGTTGACGCTCATCACGCGCATGGGCGCGGCGAAGATCGAAGCGGAGTTGCCGAAGCATCTGCATGCCGTCAAGGCCGAGGGCCGGCGTGTCTTGTGGTGCTGCGATCCGATGCACGGCAACGGCGAAACGACCCCGGGCGGCGTGAAGACACGGCGCTTCGAGAACATCCACGCCGAGCTCGAGGCGGCCTTCGACATTCATGCCGCCTGCGGCACGCATCTGGGCGGCGTGCATCTGGAGCTGACCGGGGAGGACGTGACCGAATGCCTGGGCGGCGCGCGCAATCTGACTGAGGCCGATTTGGCCCGCGCTTACAAGTCGACGGTCGATCCGAGGTTGAACTATGAGCAGTCGCTGGAGATCGCGATGCTGATTGTGCGCAAGTTGGGTATGACGCGGGTTGCCGAAATCGGCGCCAAGTGGGAATTGGCGTATGCGTAGCGGGGCGGCATGAGGCTGGCAAGGGCTGCTTGCCCGACAACGCAGCGTGCGAAGGCTTCTGGACGGCTGAAAACGGAACTGTTTTACTCTCGGGACTGGCAGACCGTCAGCACCGACCAGTTCATTGAGGTCGTTGACTCGTACATTCGTTGGTACAACGAGAAACGGATCAAGATCTCGCTTGGCGCACTCAGTCCGATTGAATACCGGGAGAGCCTCGGGCTGGACGACATAAACCAGTCCAAGAATTCCGCCGCACCCCCAGACACGACATTAGGATATGGCTGCTACAACGGAAAAATGTGATCATACATATTATGTCAAATTAATGATATTCGCTGATTGCCATGGATACAGGACCGGCCATCTCGCTGGAGCACTTGGGCGGCCCGTATGGGTATTGCTGTCGGCTGCACGCGATGAGCGTTGGTCCGACAGCCATCGCGACGCGCCGTGGTACAGGCCCATGCAGTTGTATCGGTAAGCGACATGGGTGGACTGGCGCAGACTGATATCGGAAATGGCGGAGGCGTTGTCCGGCCAGGACACGGTATGGTAGTCGATGTCAATTAGGCACATCGCCAGCGAGCGTGCTGCCCGAGATAAGCGTTGAGCATCAAATAGCGCATTCAACGGGTACGACCAACCTCACTCCACTTGTTGCTACCGGCTCTCGGTCAATGCCGATCTCAAGACAGCAGCGATGTGTACATTCCGAATAAAATCTCACTCGCCTCAGTCAACGACTTATTCGACCTCACAATGAAATATCGTGAATCTAATCAAAAAGACCGATCAGCAGTCGGTCATACGATTCGATCTGCCTCGAATTTGTCGACAAAAATCCACCGATAAATTCGCGCTGCCGATTCTTGTAGTCGACCCATTTTTCATCGTGCGTATCCATTGCCTGCCCGAGTTGCAGAGCACCCTCCTCCACATCCTGTTTATTATAAAAATAACCAAGCTCGCGACAGAGAAATGCGTTATGAATCAATGCATACCCGTTCCAGCAAACATCGAAATAGAAGTAGTTCAGCGCGAGCCCTGATTGATGGGATATTACGATATCGGTGTATTCTGAAAGAAACTGAGGGGTGCTGTAATAACCGACAAAGCTTACCTTTGAATCTCGCACAAGGTCCAGGTGGTGCGCGATGCCAATAAATTCGGGGCTGTTTTTTGCAAGATGCTCCGTGTTCGTCGCGTGCACATAAGATATCTTTTCACCAAATCTTCGATAGCCCAGTTCTGCGATCAAGAGCGGATAGAGGCAAAACTTCGTAACGTCGATATTCGGCTCCATGATGGAGAGGCGCTTCGGTTGGCCGCTTGGACGATATTCCCCGCGATGCGGGAGCGCTGCCGAACGCTCTTCGATGCACATCGGGTCCCAAACGAACGGGACTTCACGAACCGGCTGGCGCCGTAATACGCTGAAGTAGCTCGCGCTGGTATCGACAACTTGCGGGATGATCCACACTTGATCATAACGTTGGTTGATGAATACCGTTTCCGCATGCCGTCTGCCGAAAATCATGGCCTGCATCATGTGCACGTATTCCGGACCGCAGCAATAGCTCACGACTTTTGTACCGCGTGCCTGCAGATACGCGGTTTGCTGCTGGTCAATTTGTCCCCCGAGTTCGATCAGGACATCGAGCGAGTCTTTCGTATCGTCGAACGAGCGTATCGGATACTGCGTGGTATCCCACGGAAGTTCCGACGTGATCTTGACGTTCGTGGTGTTGACGAGGGTTACCTGATGCCCAAGAGGCGAATGTTGAAAGAGCTTCATCAGATACAAGGCGTTCTGCTTGATGCCGTTGACCCAGAGACTCTCTGCCGCGTGGTGAAGGCCAATTGTGATACCGATGCTGAGTGAGCGCGCCAAACTCATGGGGGGTTCTCCAGGATGCCCATCCAATAAAGAGTTAGATCATAGCGCTGCACTGATCTCGAGCTGTCAAGAACTGTCAAAATGTGACATGCGGCTCGGCACGGTTGATCCTGCTTCCTCGGGCCGCGACGGTTGGCGCCATCAAAAATGTGCTCCTACCCGGGACGTTTGTTAAATAGCTTGAATGCCCGCCAACGTGCGAATGATTGGGCGCCTTCTCATGGCCCTCGATCACGTCGCCGCGACCAGCGCGTTGAACGACGTATCCCACAGCGGCGCCACATTGGCCGGCCCATCCAGCACACCGATCCGCGCGAACACATCCGCGACCTGCTGATGCTGCGCCACCACGTCGGGCGTCACCGGCAGCAGCGCGTAGTCTTCGCTGCGCTGATCGAACATCGCGACGAGATCGGCAACCGGCACGCGCGTCTCGCTGTTCTGCACGAGCGCATAGTCGCGGAAATGCCCGTTCGCCCACGCATACGCGCGCCGGAACCGCAGCAGCAGATCGCCCGTCGCCGCGCGACGGCGCGCATCGTCGAGCGTGCGCGGGTTCGCATAGACCGGGAAGTTGCCCGACAGATAGCCCTTCCCCGTCTTCAGCACGCGCGCACCGTAGCGATTGCGCGCGAGCTGGCCGTTGTAGCCGTAAATCGCCCATGCGTCGATGTCGCCGCGATCGTAGGCGGACAAGCCATCGGTCGGTGACAGGTTGATCGGCTGGATATCGTCGAAGCTCAGGCCGGCCTCCTTGAGCTGGCGATACAGGAAGTAGTGCGACGTCGTCGCACGCACGTACCCGACACGCTTGCCCTTCAGGTCCGCGATGCCGCGGATCGGCGTGTCCTTGCGCGCGAGCGTGACCTGGTTGTTCAGGTCTTCGCGCACACGGGTGATGAGCCGCACGTTGGCCTTCTGTCGCGCGGCGAACACGGCCGGAATTTCGCTACCCGAACCGATGTCGAGCGCATCCGCGTTGAGCGCCTCGATGTGCAGCACGCCGTTGTTCAGCTCGCGCCAGTCGATCCGGTACGGTGTGTCGGCCAGCCCCGCCGCCTGCAACAGCGCGCGCCAGCCGCCCTTGTAGGTTGCGACGCGCAACGTGGTGCCGGCGAGATCGGTGTTGATCGCGGGCGTGGCGGAGGCGGCCTTCGCGGCCCATGGCGCCGCCGCCGCCGCGGCACCGGCAAGCAGCAAACGGCGACGTGCCGCCGAAATTGACGACATCGGATACTCCTGTCGGTCGATCAAACGGAAAGTGAAAAACGCCGCGTCAATGCAGCACCGGAAATCCGTGGCGCTCGGCCAGCAGTTCGAGGATGCGGCGCGCGTCGGTGACGAAGCGCACGTCGCCGAGCGTCTGTGCGTCGTCCGGCGCCGGCTGGTCGCGGCCGAGCACGAGGACCGGCAGCCCCTGGTGTGCTTCGTCGAGCGCGTCGATCACTGCGTGCCGCGGCCGCTCGAAGCCGACGCGCTTCACGTCGATTCGACCCGCGTGATCGGGCGCGCTCGCCAGCAGCCCCTCGATCGACAGTCCATGCGGGCAGACGAAGCGCTGGCCCGGATGCTTCGGATCGGCAAAGCCCGGTTCCAGCAGAAACAGCACATCGCGACTCATGACAGACGGCTCCCGTGTTCGTTGTCCAGCCGGGATGAATGGGCTGGGGCGCCCTTCTGCTCCCGGAGCATGCCGGCCCGAGGCCGGATGCCCGACTCTACCGTCATGCGTCGCACGGCCCTACCAACGTTTTGCGGAATCGATATGCGGCCGCACGTAGCGCATCGGGCGAGCGCCGCACAGCGGGCGTTGCGTAAAAACATCGCGCGCCGGGCCGCAGGTATTGCGCACATCGAACGATTTCATCGATCGATATGACGGCGCCCACGTGTATCCGGGGCTCGACGTTCGCCGTTCGCGCGATGCGTTCGTCGCAGCATGGGTACCGGACGCGATCACGGCGCACATGCCGGGTTTGCGGCAACACACATTGCAAATCGGCCGCGCGGCGATTTGCAAACCACGGATCGACCGTTCGCCGGCACCGCCGTCGTCAATAGGATCGTGATCCTCACAGATGTACCCATAAAAACAGAGGATAGTCATGATCAAAAAATCGGTAGTCCTGGGTTTGGTTTCGATCGGTTCGGTCAGCGCGCATGCGCAGAGTTCAGTCACGTTGTACGGCGTCGTCGATGCCGGTTTCGCTTATACGAACAATCAGGGTGGCGCGAGCAACATCCAGCAGACGAGCGGCAAGCTGAGCGGCAGCCGCTGGGGCCTGAAAGGCGTGGAAGATCTCGGCGGCGGCCTGCAGGCGGTCTTCACGCTCGAAAGCGGATTCCGGCCGAGCGACGGCGGGCTCGGCCAGGGCGGCCGCCTGTTCGGCCGCTCCGCATACGTGGGACTCGCCAGCAAGGGGCTCGGCACGCTGACCTTCGGCCGCCAGTACGAGCCGATCACCGACCTCGTTGCGCAGTACTCGGGGTCCGGCTTCTGGTCGCCGGCCACGCACGTGGGCGACAACGACAACTTGAACCAGAGCTTCCGGCTGAACAACGCGGTGAAGTTCCGCAGCGACACGATCGCCGGCTTCACGGCCGACCTGCTCTATGCGTTCAGCAACCAGGCCAACGGTGGCGCGGGCACCGGATTCTCGAACAACAACGCGTGGGGCGCGTCGGCGAACTACGTGAACGGACCGTTGTCGGTGGGCGCCGGCTATGTCCGCATCAATCATCCGAATTCGACGTCGAATACGAGCGGCGCGGTGGGCGGTGCGACCTCCACCACCGGCAACGATTACAGCGGCGGATTCTTCTACGGGCTGAACGGCGGCGTGCTCAAGCAACAGATCGGCGTGGCCGGCGCGAACTACGCGCTCGGCCGTGCGACGCTGGGCTTCGCGTGGAGCCACACGCAGCTCGACTATCTCGACGGCTCGTCGCGCAAGTTCAACAACTACGACGTGAACGCGCGTTACCAGATCACGCCGGCCGCCACGCTGATCGGTGTCTACACGTTCACCGACGGGCGCGCGAGCGGCCTGCCGGGCACCAGCGGCCAGACGCTGAAACCGCGCTGGCACCAGTTCACGCTCGGGTTCGACTACGCGCTGTCGAAACGCACCGATATCTACCTGTCCGGCATCTACCAGCTCGCGGCCGGCGACGCGAGCACGGCAACGGCGGGCGGCTATCGCAAGATCGCGGCGATCTCGAACATCGGCAGCGCGTCGTCGACGAACCGCCAGGTCGCGTTAGTCACTGGGCTGCGCGTGAAGTTCTGACGGCGCGCGCATCGGGCGCGGTGCAGCGTGGTGCGATAAGCAAAGCGGGAATCGTTGTTTGTCGCGCCAAGCCCGGTTGTCGAGAATGGGCGATTCCCCGCGTGCTGCCCCGGCGCACGATACGCATTCGACCATGACCGACTCCCGTTTCCCGCCCCATCCACCGCGCAGCAGCCGGCGCGCGGCACTGCGCCAACTCGCCGGCGGATGGGCGGCAGCGATGCTGCCTGCCCGCGGCGCGCTGGCGAGCCAGCCGCTCGCCCCGCTCTCTCCGCTCGACGTGCCGCCATGGACACGCGGACCGGGTGCGCCGCTACTGTCGCCACCCTACGGCGTGCCGGGGCCGCACGAACGCGACGTGATCCGCCGCAGCGCCCGCACGCCGGCATTGCCCGGCTCCGGCTCGTCGATGACGCCGCTCGCCGACCTGTTCGGCGACATCACGCCGAACGGCCTCGTCTACGAGCGTCATCATGCGGGCGTGCCGGAGATCGATGCGCAGCGTCATCGCATCGTCGTGCACGGCCTCGTGCGCGAGCCGCGCGTGTTCACGATCGACGACCTGCTGCGCTTTCCGTCCGAGTCGCGGATCCACTTCCTCGAATGCTCGGGCAACACCGGCAGCGAATGGAACGGCCCGAGCGGGCTGCCCGTTCAGTTCACGCATGGGCTGCTGTCGTGCTGCGAATGGACGGGCGTCCGGCTGTCGACGCTGCTCGACGAAACCGGCATCGATCCGGACGCGCGCTGGCTGCTCGCCGAAGGCGCCGACGGTGCGGCAATGACGCGCAGCCTGCCGCTTGACCGGATCCTCGAGCGCGCGCTCGTCGTCTATGCGCAGAATGGCGAACGGCTGCGCCCCGAGAACGGTTATCCGGTACGGCTGATCGTGCCGGGTTTCGAAGGCAACACGAACATCAAGTGGCTGCGGCGGCTGAAGCTGGTGCGCGCGCCGGAGATGACGCGCGAGGAAACGTCGAAATACACGAACCTGCTGCCTGACGGCTGCGCGCGCCAGTTCGTGTTCGAGATGGATGCGAAGTCGGTCATCACACGGCCGTCGGCCGGCCATCGGCTCGCCGCGCACGGCTATTACCCGATCGGCGGCTACGCGTGGTCGGGACGCGGCCGGATTCGCGCGGTCGACGTCTCGACCGACGGCGGCCGCACATGGCGGCCCGCGCGACTCGCTGGAGACGTGCGCGATCGCGCGCTGACGCGCTTCGAAGCCGACTGGATCTGGAGCGGCGAGCCGGCCGACCTGCAAAGCCGCGCCACCGACGACACCGGCTATGTGCAGCCAACCCGCGAGGCGCTCGTCGTCGCCCGCGGCGTCAACTCGCAGTACCACTACAACGGCATCCAGAACTGGCGCGTCGGCGCGGACGGCGAGGTGCGCAATGCGTAAACCGCTTGCCTGCCTGCTCGTCGCATCCCTGGGCGTCCCGAGCGCATTCGGCGCGGGCTACGGTCTAGGCCAGCCGGTCGACCGTGCGGCGCTCGCGGCGTGGGACATCGACGTCGCGCCCGACGGCAGCGGCCTGCCGCCCGGCTCGGGCACGGTCGCGCGCGGCGCTCACGTGTTCGCGGACAAATGCGCGATGTGCCACGGCGCCGGCGGCGAAGGCAGCGTCGGCGATCCGCTCGTCGGCGGACTGGGCTCGCTCACGAGCGCCAAGCCGAAAAAGACGGTCGGCAGCTACTGGCCGTACGCGACGACGCTGTTCGACTACATCCGCCGCGCGATGCCGTACAACGCGCCGCAATCGCTGAGCGCGGACGAAGTCTATGCGGTCACCGCGTATGTCCTCCATCTGAATGGCATCGTGCCCGGCGATGCACGGTTCGACGCGCGCACGCTGCCGCGCGTGCGGATGCCGAACCGCGACGGGTTCGTGTCCGATCCGAGGCCCGGCACGCTATGACGCGGCTCGAACCACGCGCAGGCACATCGTGCATGACACCCGGGCGATTCGCCACCGCACGTGCGTCGCGTTGTCGTCCGGACCCTGTCCAACCCGCAAGGAAGCCTTCATGAGCGACACTTCCGTCGCCGCTCCGGTCGCGCCGTCGCCGTTCGTCGACGTTCGCTCACCGGCGGATTTCCCCGACAGCCCGGTGTCGCGCGTCCTCGCGCAGCCGCTGATGCTCGGGCTGTTCCTGCCGATCCAGGCCGGCGGCTGGAGCGCGTCGACGCTGCCGCGCACGACCGACTGGACCTTCGACTACAACGCCG
This sequence comes from Burkholderia sp. Ap-955, assembly GCF_011753045.1. Classification (NCBI taxonomy): domain Bacteria; kingdom Pseudomonadati; phylum Pseudomonadota; class Betaproteobacteria; order Burkholderiales; family Burkholderiaceae; genus Burkholderia; species Burkholderia sp. Ap-955. The sequence goes on along the minus strand of NZ_VWWH01000020.1, from coordinate 21,275 downwards.
ACCTGGTCGCGCGCGCGGAGGCCCTCGGCTTCGATCTCGTGTTCGCGCTGTCGCAGTGGCTGCCGAAAGGCGGTTACGGCGGCGTGTTCGACGGCCAAGCGCTCGACTCGTTCATGACGCTGGCCGCGCTGACCGCGCGTACCGAACGGATCATCCTCGTCGCGACGAGCCACGTGCTCTATGGGCCATGGCATCCGCTGCATTTCGCGAAGTTCACCGCGACGCTCGATCACATCTCGCGCGGGCGCTGGGGCATCAACGTCGTGACCGGCCACCGCGCAATCGAGCACGAGATGTTCGGCTGGAACCGGATCGAACACGACCGGCGCTACGAAATGGCCGCCGAATTTCTCGATGCGGTCCAGCAGTTGTGGGCGCAACCGGACAATTTCAGCTATACGCCGGCGCTGTCGAGCTGGCGGCTGGGCGGCGCATTCGTGACGCCGAAGCCGCGCTACGGTCGCCCGCTGCTGATCAACGCGACGGGCTCCGATGCGGGCATCGACTTCGCGGCACGCTATTCGGACATCGTATTCGTCACGAGCCCGGCCGGCCCGGATGCCGAACGCGCGCTCGACGCCCTGCCCGCGCATACCGCACGCGTGAAGGCCGCTGCTGCAGCGCGCGGCCGGACGATCCGCACGCTGCTCAACCCGCTCGTGATCTGCCGCGAAACGGCAGCCGAAGCGCGCGCGTACCGCGATGCAATCGTCGCGCACGCGGATGAAGGCAGCTTTCATCGCTTCGACAGCGATGCGCATGCGTGGCGCGGCGGCTTCGACCAGCGCTCCCAGGCGGCCGCGCGCGCGATCGGCGGCAATATCTCGATCACGGGCTCGCCCGAGGAAGTCGCCGATACGATCGTGCGGCTGCATCGCGCGGGCATCGACGGCATCCAGCTGAGCTTCTACGACTTCAAGCCCGATCTCGACTTCTTTGGTGAGCGCGTGCTGCCGCTACTGCACGCCGCAGGTTTGCGGCGCTGACGTCAAGCGGCCGTTTCGGTACGGGCGGTGGTGTCGTGGCGTACGGGCCGCCGCAGCCCCAGATGCTCGCGCAGCGTATGGCCCGCATAGTCGTTGCGAAACAGCCCGCGGCGGCGCAACTCGGGCAGCACCAGCGCGATGAAATCGTCGAGGCCGCCGGGCAACGTCGGCGCCATCACGTTGTAGCCGTCCGCGCCGGAACGCACGAAGCGCTCTTCGAGCTGGTCGACGATCTGTTCCGGCGTGCCGACGAGCTGCCAGTGGCCGCGCGCGCCTGCGACACGCAAATAGAGTTCGCGGATCGTCAGGTTTTCGCGGCGCGCGAGCTCGATCGTCAGTGCCTGCCGGCTCTTGCTGGCGTTCGTCTCCGGCAGCGGCGGAATCGGACCGTCGAGCGGATACGCGGACAGGTCGAATCCACCGGTGAGGCCCGATACGAGCGCGAGCCCGACCGTCGGGTCGATCAACGACTGCAACGCGTCGAATTTCTCCCTCGCTTCGCTTTCGGTACGGCCCACCACCGGAAACACGCCAGGCATGATCTTCAGCGTATCGGGATCGCGGCCGAACGCCGCGAGCTGGCCCTTCACGTCCGCATAAAACGCGACCGCGTCGTCGAGCGTCTGCTGCGCGGTGAAGATCACCTCGGCCGTGCGCGCGGCCAGCCGCGTACCCGCCGGCGACGAACCGGCCTGCACGACGACCGGATGTCCCTGCGGCGGCCGCGCGACATTCAAGGGCCCGCGCACCTGGAAGAAGCGGCCGCGATGGTCGAGCACGTGGCGCTTGTTCGGATCGAAGAAGCGGCCCGATGCGCGATCGCGCACGAACGCATCGTCGTCCCAGCTATCCCAGAGGCCACGCACGACATCCGCGAACTCCTCCGCACGCGCATAGCGTTCGGCGTGATCGAAATGCGCGTCGCGATTGAAATTGCGCGCCTCGTGCTCACTCGACGACGTGACGAGGTTCCAGCCCGCTCGACCGCCGCTGATGTGGTCGAGCGATGCGAACTTGCGCGCGATGTGGAACGGCTCGTTGAAACTCGTCGACGCGGTGCCGACGAGGCCGATCCGCCCGGTGACGGCCGCGAGCGCCGACAGCAGCGTCAGCGGCTCGAATTGTGCGATGTAGCTGTGCGCGGTGCGACTCAGGAACTCGACGTCGTCTCCGCGCGTGCCCACGCCGTCGGCAAGAAACACGAGATCGAATTTCGCGGCCTCGGCCGCCTGGGCAAGCCGTACGTAGTGGCGAAAATCGACGCCTGCGTCGGCCTGCGAACCGGGATGGCGCCACGCGGCGATGTGATGGCCGGTCGGGTACAGGAATGCGCCGAGATGCAGGTATCCGGTGCGGGTCGTCATCGGGACGGGTTTCCAAAAAATAGGACCGCGCGCGGCCAGGTCAGAACACGCGGCCTTCGGTCAGGTGTGTCGTCACGCCGTTCAGCTCGTAGTCGCCGATCACGCGCGCCTTGTGCAGCAGCGGGTTGTGGCTGAAGATCGTGCGCAGGTTGCGCCAGTGCCGGTCGAGGTTGTGTTCGCGCGCCGTCGCCGACGCGCCGCCGACTTCGAACAGCCGCTCCGCCGCATGCAGCGCAAGCTTGCTGACGATGAGCTGCGTGCGTGCCGTTGCGAGCGCGCTGTCGAGCACAAGGGCATGCGCATCGGCGTCGCCGGCTTCGATCGCGTCGGCGGAACGGTCGAGCGTCCGCGCGTTTTCGCGCACGAGCCCGTCGATCGCGTGGCTGTGCGCGGACAGCTCGCCGACGACCTGCTGGATGAAATGATCGTCGCGCGCGGTCGGCGCCGGGCTGTGCAGCACCGGGCGGCCGTGCGCGAGCACGTAGCGGCGCGCATCGGCAACCACGTTGCGCACGATGCCAGCGCCCGTCGCGACGAGATGCAGCTGCCGCAGCGCGCCGCAATGGCGGCCGACGAGCGTCGAACCGTCGCGCGCGGCGACTTCATCCGCGAACACCTGCACGTCGTTCAGCAGCAGACTGCCGCTCGCGGTCATGCGCTGGCCCATGCCGTCCCAGTCGTCGAGCACCTGCACGCCGTCCCGCGCGACAGGAATGATCACGGCGACCGCGTCGCCCTGCTCGTTCTCCACGTTGATGCGCGCGAAATCGGCAAACGCGGTGCCGGTCGAATAGTATTTGCGGCCCGTCACGCGATAGTGATCGCCGTCCCGACGCAACACCGCGGTGTTCTCGCCGGGCCGCGACGTGCCGCGCTCGGTTGACGCGCCGCCGAAGATCGCGCCGGCCAGCGCCCGCTCGAGCTGCACGTCGTTGAACGGCGTGCGCGGCGACAGCCGCAGCGTCTCGATCTGGTCGTAGTGGATCCGCAGCGCGTGTGCGAGATTCGAATCGGCGGCGGCCAGCGTCGCGATCGTGTCGAACAGATCGACCAGCGTGCCGCCGAGGCCGCCGCGTTCAACCGGAATCCGCAGCACGCCCAGCGCCGAGCGGCGGAAGATCGCAAACCCATCGAACGGCAGTTCGCGACGCGCCTCGCGTTGCGCGGCATCCTGCCCGATCGCATTCGCGAGATCGGGTAGCGCGGCAAGCGCGTCGCGCAACGTGTCGCGCGGATCGACGGCATCACGGGCAGTCATTCGGCAAGTCCTTGTTCGGGAAGATCGGGCGCTGCGCAGCGCGATCGCGGCCTTCGCGAACCGCTACCTGCGCAGCATCGCAAAGTATAGGGACGCAACTGACGCGCGCGAAAAACCGATTTCAGCTTACGTTATGCCCGCGCCGGGATTGATCGGGGAGATGCGCGTCGCGTGTCGCCCGCCCCGCGGATAAGCGGCCGCGCGGGAATCCCGCACCGGCCGCGAGACCTTGTCGTTGCCGGTGCATTCCGCCATGAGCGCTTCGGTGTCCCGGATGCAGCGAATAGGCGCGCACGCCAAACGGTGTGCCGAGCACGTCGAGCTGCACTGCGAACAGCGTTGGCAGTCTTTGACTGCCCGTACGCCAGCCATTTGTCGTAGCCGTGTGCGACCTGGACGTCATCCCAGCGAATCGGTGACAGCCGGTGCCCGAGCGACGACACTGCGACCACGCGGGCGCCGTCGCCCTGCGCGAGCACGGGCCACAATCCATTGAAGAGCGCGTAGTGCCAAAGATGGTTGACGGCCATCCGCGTTTCGCGGCGATCACGGCGACGCTCTCGATTTCAGTTCGATAGCCGCATTCCCGCGCGTATCCATGGCGTTGGGCGTCTGAGGGCGTCCATTTCAATGCATGACGCGCCCTGCGGACGCAATGCGGCGAACGATCTCAATCGACGCGACGTGAAAACGAACTTCAACGCGCCAGTCGGAAATTTGCGGATCGTTTGTCGCTGCAGCTTTTGTGAATCGTAATGACAACATCAGATCGAGAATCGATCGATATTGGGAGCGCGTGCAGACCGCTGGTCAACGGTCTGCACTGAAAGGATGTGCCGTCTATTGGAATATTGGAAAAGTGGGCGGCCCTCGGAACAAGGCGCAATTGGAACAAAATTCCGCGCTGCTGATAACTGTCAATATTGACAGGTATTGTTCCAATTTGAGTGGTTTCCGAGTTGACGACAGCACCGCCTCGCCGATTCTTTCCGTTTGAAAATGGGCGGATGATCTTTTACGCGTGACGCCATTTTGCCAATGTAGGCAGTTCGCGCTCGGCGGCCGGATCATCCAGGCGGATCCAGCTATGAAACGTGCCGTGCCATCCCGGAACGGGTAGCGGGGCCGCGCAGCGAATGTCCGCGAGGCCCGGCCGATAGGCCTGAAATGGCCAGAATAGCGGCATGATGCGGCGCGCTTCCATGCCTTGGCGCAATTCGGCCGGTCCGCCCGCGTCGGACACGATATCGCATTGGAACGCCCAGTCCTCTTCGCTCCAGGCGAGAAATACACTGGGCGCGCCGACGGCATCGAACATCAGCACCGCGTCCTGATTGGGGCGCCAGTAGTATTCGACGATCCCTTCCCGCGCGGCCACCTCATCGATCAGTTTGACGATCCGTGGATCCCGGTAGGTCGCCCCCGCTTCATGCAGGCTGATGTGCCCGCGGGCCGCACAGCACTTGCGTTTTGCGTCATCCAGCACGGTTGCCAGCTTGCGCGCCATCTCGACGTCGGTTTTCTTCAGATAGCAATCGATCAGCCCCGCGTTGAAGGCGGCCACAGCCTCGCGCTCGTCGGCGATGCCGGTGAGCAGGATTTTCGTGCAGTTCGCGTTGCGGATGGAGGTCAGAAACTGGATGCCGTCGACCTCCGGCATCGAATAGTCGACGACCACCGCGCCCACCGCCTCGAATCGGGCTGGATCGGCGAGCGCATCCTCGCCGATCGCATTCCCGCCGGATTTCTCCGCACCGAAATAGTCCGCGGCCGTGGGTGGCATCTCCGCGTCACGCGACGACACGAAGTCGAGCGCCGCCTGGGGGTGCGTAAAAAAGCGGTTCAGGCGTTCGTCCGGAAATGCGCCCCGCAGCGCCTGCAGGAAATCCGGATTGTCGTCGACAAATACCACGGACACGGGGTAAAGCACCGGCTGCCTAACGAAGGGTTGCATAAGAGTCTCGATAAATCAGCAGAAGAGGATGCGGTATCGGAGACGCTTTACCGCGAATGATTATCGCGGCAATTATCCGGCGAAAGTGGGACGCACATCAACTGCTTCTCATTCGCGAATTCGGCATGTTTCGATCGCGCGCTCGGGAGAATTGCACGGGGAGAATCGGGCCATTCCTTCTCGTTGAAGGAATGCGCCGCTACCGCCAGTAGCGATTCAAGGAGTTATCCATGTTGACGCGAGACGCAATTCTTCACGTCCTTTCCAACGAAACGGCACATCTGTCCGAGAAAACCTTCCACCATGTGGTCGATATTTACCTCAAGGATTCCAATGCCTTCATGAATACCTATTTCGCACGCTATTTCGAATGGCAGGGCGTGTGCCGTGAACGCTGGTTTCACGAATGCATCCACAACAACCTGATGGGGGCCGGCGGGGCATTCGTGACGAAGCGCGCGCATCAGGAATACATCCATGAGACGTTTCCGTTCCAGCGCGTGGATTGCTATCTCAATACGTTCGAGGTTCGGCAGTGTTCGGCCTATCTGCTGTTTCGCTTCTACGTTGACGGACGGCAGGTGTCGCTGGGGTATCAGCAGATCGTATTTGCCGGTTCCGACAAGCGGATCCGCCGGTTTCCGCCGGGCATCATCGAACGGGTCAAGGCGTATGAACTGATCCTGCCGTCCACCGCGAACTGAATGTGAGACCGACCTACCCGACGCGATAGCGCGGGGGGAGCGCCGGCGGACCGTTCAATGTCGGGTCCGCCGGCGCACCGGGTTCCGGCAGCCGAATCGTGAACGTGGTCCGGACGCCGGGGACGGATTCACACGTGATGGTGCCACCGAGCGCTTCACATACGCGGCGGCAAAAACTCAGGCCCATGCCGGCGCCGCGACCGTGCGACTTGGTCGAGAAAAAGGCGTCGAAGATTCGAGGGAGCACATCGGGGGCGATGCCCGGGCCCGTATCGCTGAAACGCACCACGCAGTAACCGTCGCTGCGATGCGCGTCGATCTCGATCTGCCCACGGCCGTTTGCGTGGATCGCGTACAGGGCGTTTTTCAGCAGGTTGAAGATGACGAAGATCACGAGCGAGTCGGATCCGAAAAACCGGATGTCGGTATCGATCGCGTCGACCGATACGCGGTCCCGCTCACCCGGACGGAAGGGAAAGCGATCCACGGCGGCGTCGACACAGGCCCGTATCGGATAGGCCGCAAAGCTGTGGCGATCGAGTCGGTCCAGCGTAAAGGACGCCAGGGACATCTCGACCACCGTACTCGTGGTGTCGACCTGGCGCCGGATCGACGACGCGAGCGTCGGTAGCCGCTCCAGCTGTCCAGGATACAAATCGTCGGCGCACAACCGGTGCTCCACCGCCAGCCGATATCCGCGCAGCAGCACCGGCAGGACGGTGCGCAGCTCGTCCGCGTGCAGGCCGATCGCCGCCAGCGGTGTGGCCACTTCGTGCGCGACCGTCGCGGCCAGGAGATAGGGGCCCATCAGGCCGTAGCGGACGATCGACGTCGCGAGAATCCCGAGACTGATCGCGATAAACAGCACCCCCACCGGATAGAACTCGACGCCATAGTTCACCGCATAGTCGGTCGCTGCGAGCGAGTAGAGGCCCAGGCTGACGAGGCATTGCGTGAGCAACTGCCGGACGTCTCGCGCCCGCCCCTGACGTCTAGCCTCGATCAGGAGCCAACCACTGCGGCCGACCAGGAGTACCGTCTGCACGACGTGCAACGGATGCAGTGGGCCCGCGTTGGGATACGGGCCAAAGAAATGCAGGCGGAATCCATCGACGACCGCATTGCTCGTGACCAGCAGCACGGCCAGCAGGACGCAGAGTCCGTAGGACGCGAATATGATCGGCCGCTCGTCCCGACGCGACACGATCTCCGTCATGAAATGATAGAAGGTCGTCGGCAGAAAAAGGATGAACAGGTAGCCTGCCTTGACCAACACGTTGGCGACGTCCGCGTCGGCCGTCTGGAACAGGAAGGCCCACGTTCCCTGCCAGACGAAGGTCGTCGCGCACATCAGGGCGAACGGGACGGATACCCGCGTGAGTCCCTTGGTGGCCAGCACGTAGAGGCCAAACCCGAGAAACAACGCAGATACAAACGCGGGCAAGATCGAATACATATGCGTGAATCCACCATGTTCACTGGTCGCGCACCACTGAACTGTCCTGGCCGGTGCCAGTCGCGAGAGTAGCACGCCGCGGTAGGCGAGCGAGCGCGGCGGCTTTGTCCACGGGGCCTCCGCGCATCACAACTGTTGCTTGCGCGGTGCTGGGTGCCGGGTAGCGTTGACCAGAATGAAATTGTCGCGGTTTGCGAAGCAAGGTTGTCACTTCGCCGTTCAATGTTGGCCGGAAGGTGCGAAGGCCTCATGAATTCATGAGGCTGCACGTCGCGAATCACGTTGTTACTGGCCGTGGTCTCCCCTGCGGGGGCGTTGCAGCGTTGGCAGTCTCTGTCGCGCGTCGTGCGAAACCTGATTTTGGATCACACAACGCCATCGTCACGATAAGTTTTCTTATCATAATACCTCGATCAGAGAGCCGAACTCACATTTACGCGAACGCCCCGCATGCAACGGGGCGTTCGCGTTTCAGCGCCCGATCGGCAACCCGGTCGGCTCGATCCAGCCCAGCTTGTAAGCGATCAGCAGCGACAGGAACAGCGTGACCGACAGCCCGACGCGTGCCGCGAGCGACCATGCCATCCGCTTGGACTTGCCGCGATCGTGATTCATGAAATACAGCGCGAAGATCAGGCTCGCGATGATCATCGCGAATGCCACGGAAACCAGCAGAGTTTTCATTGGTGATGCCCTTGAAGATCGGAATCGGCCTGAATCAGTTCGGCCAGTTTGTGCCGCTCGTCGGCGAGCGCGCCGACGCCCGACGCCGGCCAGTCCAGCGCGACGCCATTGCCCAGCGAATCGCGCACGAGCGCCTGGTAGCGCCGGTCGTTGATCCGGCCGTGGTCGATCGTTTCCGCGATCTCGCGCCGGAACGGCAGCGGGAAACTCGCGTACGCGCGCGACAGCGCCGCATATTGTCTCGCATCGATCTCTTTCGACGATGGTATGACAGTCCAGATCACCACAGCCACGATGGCCGTGAACGGGATCGCCGTGTAGCGAAGAATGAACTTGATCGGGGTCATGAAACGGTGGGCAGAAGTGATCGCGAATGCGGGCGGCGCGGCCCTTCGGCAGCGAAGCCGCAATCGGGCCACGGTCGGGCCGCGCCGGATGACATTGTACTGAAACCCCTATTCGACTAACAGAGTATGATAATGTCATTATCATGTTCGTCACATGATTCGAGAGACCCGGCACCTGTGCGCAGGTGGTGTGCCCGCCCTGCCGTCCGGTGCCGGTCGTCACGTCCGTGCCCGCGATTCGCGGTGATTGAGCGAAGCCCCCAGCCCCTATGCCAGCGCAGTACTTTCGAAACCTGACGGGAAAACACCGCAGCGCGACCGCGAATCGTCAGCTCGGGTTTTCGCTGGCGTTCGTCGCCGGCGCGGCCAATGCCGGCGGCTTTCTCGCGGTCAAGCAATATACGTCGCACATGAGCGGCATCGTGTCGGCGATCGCCGACCAGACGGCGCTCGGCGACGTGCGGCTCGCGCTGGCCGGCATCAGCTCGCTGGGGTCGTTCCTGATCGGCGCCAGTTGCTCGGCGATCCTCGTCAACTGGGGCCGCCGCCGCGGCCTGCACAGCCAGTTCATGCTGCCCCTGCTGGTCGAGGCCGCGCTGCTGCTCCTGTTCGGGCTGCTCGGCAGCCACCTCGCGCTGTGGGAAACCTTCTTCGTGCCGGTGACCGTGACGCTGCTGTGCTTCATCATGGGATTGCAGAACGCGACGATCACGAAGCTGTCGGGCGCGGAGATCCGCACGACGCACATGACGGGCATCGTGACCGACCTCGGCATCGAGCTCGGGAAGCTGTTCTACTGGAACCGGTCGGCGGCCGACGTCGACGCGCATGCGGTCGTCGCCAACCGCTCGAAACTGCGGATTCACGCGACGATGCTCGCGTCGTTCTTCATCGGCGGCCTGGCCGGCGCGATCGGCTTCAAGCATGTCGGCTACGTGTCGACCGTGCCGCTTGCCGCGGTGCTCGTCACGCTCGCGATCGTGCCGGTGATCGACGACCTGCTCGTGTTGCTCCGCAGCAGGCGCTGATCGCGCACCGCGAGCGCGCTTTCGGCGGTGGCGCCGAAGGCGGATCGATTATAATTTGATTAACATACCGACCACCCTCACCTCGCAATGGAAACGAAAACCGCCCGCCTGACCGTCCTGATCGACCCCGCGAAAAAGGAAGCCTTCGAAATGCTCTGCGCGGAGCAGGATCTCACGCCGTCGCAAGTCGTGCGGCAACTGATCCGCGAGTATCTCGACCGCCACGGCGTGACGTACAAGACCAAGAGTGCGCTCGGCAAGCGCGTGAAGTAAGCGCGGCCGTACAGGCCGCGCCGGCGGCGGCGCCTGCATGCCGGCTACGCGCCGATTTCCCATCGCCCGTGCGGCTGCGCCCGCATCACCAGCCGCTGCGGGTCGACGCTCTCCCCGGCCTTCATGCGCCTCGCCGTGGCCGCCAGCTTGAGCTCGCCGGCCCGTGCACACGCCAGTGCGCGTTCGAGCAGGATCCGCAGCGACGGCAGCCGGTTGCCACCCTTCCATGCGAACGCGATGAAGTTGTTGTCGTCGCCGCACGGTACCAGCGTATACGACACACCGAACACCGATCGCAACTGCTCGAGATGCGCCGGCAGCGCCGGATCGTCGTCCATGAAGTTGATGGCCAGCACGCCGTTTTCGCTCAGGCGCGCGTGACAGGCGGCGAGGAATGCGGCGCCCGTACAGCGGCCCCGCATGCCGTCGGCGACGAACGCGTCGTGCAGGATCACGTCCGTCCGGACATCCGCTCTGTCCAGATGATCCGCACCATCGGCGCACACCACCGTGAACCGGCCGTCATCGGCGGGAATCCTGAAAACGTCACGCAGCGCGATCACGTCCGGGTTGATCTCGACCGCGTCGATCGTCGCGCCGGGCAAGTGCCGGTAGCAATACTTCGCCAGCGAACCGCCGCCGAGCCCGAGCATGCAAATGTGCGCGGGCTCGGGCTGCAGCAGCAGAAAGCCCATCATCACGCGCGTATAGCCGAGCTCGAGCCGGCCCGGATCCCGGAGCGACATGAAGCTCTGCGTGCCGAAGTGGTCGAAGTGCAGCGAAAGCGCGTGCTGCGTCTCCAGCACGAACGGCCGGCCGTCGTTCAGCGGCGTCGCCAGGAACCTGACGAACGCGTCGTAGGAAATTCGATCCTCGGCCATGAACGGGCAGTCGATGGGTGACGGTCGATTGGAGCGTGCGCGCTCAGACTTTCTTCAGGTAGCAGGCCTTCAGCATGAAGCCGCCCATGTCGGTCTTGCAGTCGACCTCGTGATCGCCGCCGACGAGCCGGATGCTCTTGACCTTGGTGCCCATCTTAAGCGTGATCGACGAGCCTTTCACGCGCAAATCCTTGATCAGCACGACCGAATCGCCATCCGACAGCACGTTGCCGTTGGCATCCTTGACGACGTCGCCCGCCGGTTCGTCGCCCGTTTCGGCGCCGGCGCCGGCCGACCATTCATGGCCGCAGTCCGCGCACACGGTCAGCGTGCCGTCCGGGTAAGTGTTTTCCATCGCGCATTGCGGGCAGGCGGGGGCGGCGTTCATTGCAGCTTCCATTCAGGGGGAGTTGAGTCGTCGATAAAAAGGCCGGGCGCGCTGGCAGCGTCGCCCGGCCTGCCTGAAGGCGCGCGCCGACGGGTCGGCGAGCCGCCTCCGGCGCACACGACATTATAATGCAATACACATATCTTGGCTGCTGTATTATAATGGGCGTTTTCGCGCCGTTCGCCGGACTTGCAGCCCGTTTCACCGAGAATGCCGGCACATCCGCGCAGGATGTCATGTCCCGGCTGCGCTGCCGGCTTTCCGGAGTCATGCGGAAAAGCGCGCTTCCCGCATGCCTGGCGCACCGTCGGCCCGGCGCCGCACACCGATCCCGACGTTCCGTCCAGAGGCTCTCCGACATCGTGGCAACCGTTGTGTTCGTTGAAATCGGCCCCGCGTGGAACCGCAACCGCGGCTGCGCCGCACGAGCGGCAGCCGTCGACGCTGCGCGCGGCTTCGAAAGCGACATCCTGCTGATCGCGAACGGGATCAGCAGCGATGCGAAGGACAGCGCCGCCGTGGCGGCGCTGCAGGTGCACGGCGGCACGTCCGCACAGGTGCTGGCCACCGGCCCCGACGAGGAGGCGGCACTGCAGGCGCTGCTGCCCGTGCTGCAAGCGCGCTGACCGGCGCGCCACCCGATGTCACGGCATCCCGCCCACCCCGAATCCCCTTTTCACGAGGAAGCGATGAGCGACAACTTCACGTCCAACACCCCGAACCTGTCGGCCTCCGCCATCTGGGCGCTCGAACGCCTCGCCGACGTCCGCTACGGGCGCGACGCACCGGCGCTCGGCTGGTCGATCGCGAGCGAACTCGTCAGCGCGGGCTTCGTCAGCCATGCCGCACACGGCCGCTCCGGCGCGTCGATCACCGCCGAAGGGCGGACTTTCCTGAAGAGCCGGAAGTAACGCGCAAACGGGCCGGCGCGCTCAGCGGCGAACTCAGAACCGGTGCCGGATACCGACGATCGCAAGCAGTTGCGAATTCGTACCGGCATCGACGTTGTACGAGCCGATTACCGCCTGGGCCGGCCCCGCCCCGTTGAATCCGTTCGCGTGCTGGTAGCCGACGGTCGTATAGCAGTCGGTGCGCTTGCTCAACAGATAGTCGACGCCGACGTTGGCCTGGTGATAGCGCGCGGACGAATCGCCGCCGGACCACGTGAAGTTATAGCCGACGATGGCCAGCAGCGACGGCAGCGCCTGCCACTGCGCGAACGCGGAACCGTTCCGGTAGCGCTCCGCCCGCACGAACGTCGACGATGCGTCGGGAAGATACTCGCTGAAGCTGAACACCGCGCCGACCGTCACGTTGCCGATCGCATATTGCGCGCCGGCGCGCGCGATCCCGATCGACCGGGCCGAGGCATACGCACGACTGACGGCGCTTTTGAAGAACGCATCGGCCGACGACGCGCCGCGCGTCGAACGAATCGCATTGCCGTTGTCGACGTGCAGGTAGCCGGCCGCGGCGCTCAGCGGACCGTCGGCATAGCCGACCGCCCCCGCATACACGAGGCCCGACCCCGACGCGCCGGCCACACCGCCCGGCGAGACCATCGCCGCGACCGTCACGCCGCGCCACGTCGCGCTCGTCCACTTGACCGCGTTGCTGAACGTCACGCTGCTGTCGTAGTTGTCGACGTCGCCGGGCGGCGCGAAGAGCCCGCTGAATGCGTCGGCCGTGATCGGCTGCACGAGATCCGTCACGGGATCGTTCTGCCTGCCGAGCGTCAGCGTGCCCCATCTGTCGGATGCGACGCCGACGAACGCTTTCGAACCGAACAGCCGCCCTTCGTCGAGCTGGCCGGTCGCGACGTCGAAATTGTTCTCGAGCGTGAAGATCGCGTTCATCCCGCCGCCGAGCTCCTCGTTGCCGGTCAACCCCCATTCGTTCGCCGACAGCGCGCCCGACGACATCGACACGCGCGACTTCCCTCCTTCCGCATGGTTCAGGTAGGCCATTCCCGTATCGATCGTGCCGTAGAGCGTGACCGAGCCCTCCGCGCGCGCGGCGACGGAAAGCGCGGCCGCCACGGCAGCGCCTGCAATCAGCATGCAATTTTTCATCGTGATCATGGATAAGTACTGCGAATCGATTGGAACGGGCGCCGACACGACATCCGACGTGCACCGTGCCGGGTCGCGACATCGCGACGCTCGCGGCGCGCACGCCTTGGGCACATGGCATGCGCGCGCGTCGGTCACTCAGGTTCGCCCGCTACGACGGGCGCGGCTCGATCAGGATGCGTCGCAGCTGAACCGGTAGCTGTCGTCGAGCTTCTTCGCCAGCACGAGCGTGCGCATGTTGAGCGCGCGCGCCGCATCGCACAGCGTGCGCTGCCCGCTCGGCGTGCGGTATTTGCCTGCATACTCGGCGTTCAGCACAGGCTTGTTCTTCGACGTGAACACCTTGTAGCCGCCGCACTCCTTCTGCTCGTTGCACTCCTCGTTCACCGCGAAATCGAACGACGGCTCGAGCGCCACGAGCTGGTCGACGTCGTTCTTCAGCCCGACCGCCAGGTTGCGCTTGTGCGCCTCGTTCGCGATGAACACGTTGAACGCATACTGGTCGGTGTCCTGCAGCGGGAAACCGGTATCGTTCGCGTAACCGTCGACGTTGTCGGGCTCGACGCCGTCGCACCCCTTCGCCACCGCGCGATCGAGGCGGGCCGTCATGATGTCGCGCACGTTGCTCGACCGGATGTCGAGCCAGCGCTCGCCCTCCCAGTCGTCGAGCTTGTTGCCCTGGTCGGATGCCTTGAACTTCGAGAAATCGGGCCGCCAGTTCTCCGAACTCCCCGCCGAGAAATAGCAGACGACCTTGCGCCCGGCCTGCTTGAGCGCCGCGATCGTCGACGGATCGGTATCGAACAGGTCGATGTCGTAGATCGCGACGTTGTACGACGTATTGAGCTTGCCCTTGAGCTGCCATTGCCACGTGTCCGACGCGGCGGGCGTCCAGTGCGACGCGGCGCGCGCGGGCGCTGCCGCGGCCGGCGGCGGCGCGGCAAAGGCCCTGGCCGACAGCGGGTCGGACGACCCGTCGCCGCAGGCCTGCAGGATCGATGCGCACAGCGCGAGCGCCGCGACACAGGAAAGGTTGCGTACGGTCTTTTTCATCGAAGCATCTCCAGTGGAGGGATCGGAATGACGAGTGGAACTGCGCGTTGCGGAACTGCCGGTTGCCCGGCGATGCACGCTGCCGGGCGGTGGTACGCGGTGATGCCGGTTGATACTCACGCGTCGAGCGGCTCGGCGCGCAGCAGCGCCGCATGCTCGAAGCGCAATGCGATCGCATCGTGCCCGGGCACGATGCGGCCGACCTCGCGATGGCCGTTCCCGTAGTCGACGATCCGGTATGACCGGTCGGGCTGCAGGCCGCGCAGCGCGACCGGGCCGCTCCAGCGGTCGGCGTAGAACGCGTAATGCAGCACGCCGTCCTTTTCCACGACGTGCGCCTCGGGCTTGTCGAATGCGATGTCGTACAGCTCGCCGCGATAGCGGCCCTCGGCGAGCCGGTGCGCGTGGTAGACCTCGACCCAGTGCCGCCATGCCTGCTCGTGCTCGGGCGTCAGCAGGAACGAATCCTTCGGCTTCGGATCGACGGGCCACGTGAACTTCGTCGAGATGACGGCGCCGACGCCCACTGCCGACGCGAAATCGCGGCCGCCGTCGCTCAGTTCGACGTGATCGCCCGCATACGCGGACGACGCGCCCATCAGCGCCTTCAGCGTCTTGCCCTTGTGGCGCACCTGCCAGCTCGACAACGGGTCGGACGCGGGTGCCTGGTCGATGTAGCGCATGTTGTGGAACGCGTACGCGGTGCCGCACGGGCACACTTCGACGACCGCATCCGGCTTGACCGCATGCGCGGCGTCGTGGAACGTGCGGTAGAAATCCGCGAGATGCTCGACGGAATCCTCCGGCCGCGCATGGCGGTGCGCGGGGTTGTAGCACGGCGCGACGCCGTTCAGGTGCTGGCCGTCGATCTTCATCCCGTCGAAGCCCCACTCGCCGATCACCTTCTTCACGAGCGCGGCGACATGCGCCTGCGTCTTCTCGTAGGCCGGGCACAGGTAGAAGCTGTTCCACCACGTGATCGCCTGCGGCGCGCCGTCCGCGTCAAGCAGCAGCATGTCGGTGTGGTCGTGCAGCGCGTCGCTGCCAGGCGCGACCGCGAGCGGCGCGATCCAGAGCCGCGCCTTCTGCCCACGTGCATGAATGTCGTCGACGAGCGCCTTCATGTCCGCGTCGCCGGCCGGGAATTTCGCGCGGTCGGGCACCCAGTCGCCGGTCCGGACTTGCCAGCCGTCGTCGAGCACGGCCCACTTGAAACCGAGTTCCTGCACCTTCGGCAACGTGGCGCGCACGTAGTCGAGGCTGAACTGGCGCTCGTAGCCCCACGCGCACCAGATCGGCTCGTAGGCGCTGGCCGGCGGCTGCGGCGAATGAAAACCCTGCGCGCCCATCATCTGCCGGTACGTGTCGAGCGCGACGAAGTAATCCCCGTCGTGCAGCATCACGAACGCGGTCGGCGCGTCGAGCGTCGCGCCCGGCGCGAGCGTGACCGTCTTCTCGCCGCGCAGGCCGAGCGCCACTTCGTTGCGCACGGCCTTCACCGGCAGCGACACCAGGCGCGGCACGGTGTCGAGATGGCCGAGCGCGATGCCCTGGTCGCGCCGCCACACGTCGACGACCGGTGTGCCGCCGCCGTAATCCGACGCGTTCATGCCCATGAAATTGCGCTGGTCGAAGCCGGCCTTCACCGGCTGCACCCAGTCGCGCCGGTCCGCATGGCTCGCGCCCGAATAGGTCCAGTAGCCGCCCGCGCCGGCGGCGGCGGGCAGCAGCCGGTGCGCGCCGACGTTCCATGCGCGGATGTCGGCCGCCTGCGTGCCGACGTTGCGGAACTGCGTGTCGATCAACGCGACGCCCGGCCGCGCGTCGAGCAGCGTGACGCGCACCGTCTTCTCGAAGCCGTTCGCCGAGCGCCCGGCCAGCCGCAGCCGACGCCCCGTCCCGAACACGGTCGAGACGTCGGCGTGCGCGGCGTCGACGATCGCGAAACGGTCGATCGTGCGCACCGGCCGCGTGTCGGGCGCGGGGCCATCCGAAGTCGGCGCCGGCGCCGGACCGATCAGCTGTTCGAGCGTCTCGCTTGCATCGAACCGGGTCAGTGCGCGCGTGCCGCCACCGCGACGCATGGCCAGCCGGCTGCGCATCGCTGGGTCGAACTCGATCACGAGCCGGTCGTCACGCAGCGCGACGCGCTGCGGCACGGCGCCGTGTGCATCGCGCACGCCGACGCCGACCAGGATCGGGCTCGCCGCGCCGGCGGCCAGCCACTGCACGAACGCGCGCCGGGTGGTCATGGGCGCACCTCGCGACGAAACGGCACGTACCGCTCAGGCCCGCCGGCAAGCCGGGCGGGCCTGAGAAATCGAAAGAAAAAGCAAGCGTTCATACGGAATTCCTCGTGAAGAAGGGCCGTGCGCCGACGCATCCGCCTCGCGCAGATCGGCAATCTAGTCTATCTTTCGTATTCTTTCGTTTGTGGTTTACGCTAATAACGAAAGAAATCGAAAGCGCATAGATTGGCGGCTCACGGCGCGTGATTCGGCTATTTTTTCCGGACACGTCTCCGTGGCGGCCCGCCGAACGCCTCCGGTTTCGCCTCGCATGGCAGAAAACGAAAGAATTCGACGGATTTGAACCCACTTCGAAAAACGCGACCGATGCAAAACAACTGGCTCGTTCACGCGCTCGTCACGACCCTGCTGTGGGGCGTGTGGGGTGCATTCACAGGCTTGCCCGCCGAGCAGGGCTTTCCCGATACGCTGATCTACGTGGTCTGGGCGTTCACGATGATTCCACCCGCGCTGGTCGCGCTCGGACGCGCCGGCTGGCGCGTGCGGCACGACGGCCGGTCGCTCGCGCTCGGGCTCGCCATCGGGCTGCTCGGCGCGGGCGGGCAGATGCTGCTGTTCCGCGCAGTCGAATCGGGGCCGCCGTATCTCGTGTTCCCGATCGTGTCGCTGTCCCCGGCGCTGACGATCGCGCTGTCGTTCCTGCTGCTGCGCGAACGCACGGGCAAGCTCGGTGTGGCCGGCATCCTGCTCGCGCTGTGCTCGCTGCCGCTGTTCGATTTCCAGTCGGGCCAGGGGCCCGCCCGGTTCGGGCTGTGGTTCGCGCTCGCGCTGCTGGTGCTCGTGGCGTGGGGGCTGCAGGCGTATTTCATCAAGATCGCGAACGCGACGATGGACGCGGAATCGATCTTCTTCTACATGGCGCTCACGGGCCTGCTCTGCGTGCCGTTCGCGCTGTGGATGACCGACTTCGGCCACACGATCAACTACGGAATCAGCGGGCCGGGCCTTGCCGCCGTGATCCAGGTGCTGAATGCGATCGGTGCGCTGACGCTCGTGTATGCGTTCCGCTTCGGCAAGGCGATCGTCGTGTCGCCGCTCGTCAACGCGGGCGCGCCGCTGCTGACGTCGGTGATCTCGATGGCCGTCACCGGCACGACGCCGACCGGCAGCAAGCTGACGGGCATCGCGTTGGCGCTGCTCGCCGCGCTGCTGCTCGCGCTGCAGCCGGAAGGCGCGGCGGCCCCTGACGCGGCGGGGGAATCGGCATGAACACCCTGCTCGATCTCGTCCGCCGTCACAAGCAGGCCTCCCGTCACGCGTCGCACGGCGCGCCCGCGATCGGCATCCCGTCCGTGTGCTCCGCGCACCCGGTCGCGATCGCCGCGGCGCTGCGCGAATGCGCGGCGCGCGAGCGCCCCGCGCTGATCGAAGCGACCTGCAACCAGGTCAACCAGGACGGCGGCTACACGGGCATGACGCCGCACGACTTCCGCCGCTACGTGTTCGACATCGCCGCACGCGAAGGCGTCAGCCCCGATGCGATCCTGCTCGGCGGCGACCATCTCGGCCCGAACGCCTGGCGCCGGCTGCCGGCCGCGCACGCGATGGACAAGGCCGAGATAATGGTCGCGCAATACGTGGCGGCCGGCTTCCGCAAGCTGCATCTCGACTGCTCGATGTCGTGCGCGGACGATCCGTCGCCGTTGCCCGAAGCCGAGATCGCCGCACGTGCGGTGCGCCTGTGCCGCGCCGCCGAAGCCGCGTGGGCGGCCACCTCGCCGCGCGGCGAGGCGCCTGTCTACGTGATCGGCACCGAGGTGCCGGTGCCCGGCGGTGCGCACGAGACGCTCGACGCGCTGGCCGTCACGACGCCCGACGCGGCCGGCTCGACGCTGGCGCTGCATCGCGACGCGTTCGCGCGCGCCGGCCTCGACGATGCGTGGTCGCGCGTGATCGCGATGGTCGTGCAGCCGGGTGTCGAGTTCGATCATCACAAGGTCATCGACTACGATGCCGGCAACGCGCGTGCACTGAGTGCGTTCATCGAAAGCGAACCCGCGCTCGTGTTCGAAGCGCATTCGACCGATTACCAGACGCCCGACAATCTCGCGCAACTCGCGCGCGACCACTTCGCGATCCTGAAGGTCGGCCCCGGCGTGACCTTCGCGATGCGCGAAACGCTGTGGGCGCTCGCCGCGATCGAGCGCGAATGGCTCGGCGGCGACGCCGGCTTCATCGCGACCGTGCTCGGCGTGATGCGCAGCGAACCCGCGCACTGGCGCGACTACTACGCGGCAGGCGCACAGCTCGAACTCGATCTCGCCTACAGCCTGAGCGACCGCATCCGCTACTACTGGGCCCATCCGGCCGTGCAGCGCGCGTGCGCCGACCTGCTCGCGCGCCTCGACGCATCGCCGCCGCCGCTCACGCTGGTCAGCCAGCACCTGCCGCGCCAGTACGAGGCCGTCCGCGAAGGGCGGCTCGAGCTGCGTGCGAGCGCCCTGTTGCAGGACGGCACGGCCGCGGCCGTCCGTCCGTATCTCCACGCGTGTGCCGCGTGACCGACTCTCCTCAGATCCGCTCATGGAATTTTTCGACCTCGATCCCGCCGACCTCACCCGCCGCCACGCCGCCCACACGGCCCGCGAAATCGCCCAGCAACCCGACGTCTGGCCCGACGTGCATGCCGTCGTCGACGCGCAACGCGCGGCGCTCGACGCATTTCTCGCGCCGCTGCTCGCCGACCCGCACCTGCGCATCGTCCTGACGGGCGCCGGCAGCTCGGCGTTCATCGGGCAATGCCTCGTGCCCGCGCTGCGGCACCGCTTCGGCGGCCGCGTCGAAGCCGTGGCCACCACCGACATCGTCGCGAACCCCGGCGACACGCTGCAGCCCGGCGTGCCGACGCTGCTGGTGTCGTTCGCGCGCTCGGGCAACAGCCCCGAAAGCGTCGCGGCCGTCGATCTCGCGGACCGCTTCGTCGACGGCTGCCGCCATCTCGTGCTGACCTGCGCGGCCGACGGCATGCTGAACCGCCGCCTCGGCGCGCATCCGCGTGCACACGTCGTGCTGCTGCCGGAGGCCACGCACGACCAGGCGTTCGCGATGACGTCCAGTTTCAGCGGCATGCTGCTCGCCGCGGCCTGGGCGTTCGGCGTGGCCGGCATGCCGGTCGGGCCGCTGGCCGATGCGGCGCGGACGCTGCTGCGCGAACAGGCGTCGCGCATCGCCGCGCACGTGCGGCAGTTGCCAGAGCGCGTCGTGTATCTCGGCAGCGGCACGCTGCTCGGGCTCGCGCGCGAGGCCGCGCTGAAGCTGCTGGAACTGACCGATGGGCTGATCGTCTCGATGGCCGAATCGCCGCTCGGCTTCCGGCACGGCCCGAAGACGTTCCTCGACGAGTGCACGCTGGTCGTCGTGCTGCTGTCCGGCGATCCGCATACGCGCCGCTACGATCTCGACCTGCTGCGCGAACTGCGGCGCGAAAACCGTGCGGCCGGCATACTGTCGATCGGCGTCGCATCGACCGACGGCGCCGGCGCGTGGCCGCCCTCCGACGACGACCTCGCGGTGCCGCTGCCGCCCGGCCTGCCCGATCTCGCACTGGCGCCCGTCGCGCTGATCCTCGCGCAGTGCTTCGCGCTGCTCGCGTCGCTGCGGCTCGGGCTCACGCCCGACAACCCGAGCGCGTCCGGCACGGTCAACCGGGTCGTCGCCGGCGTCACCATTCATCCGTATGCGGGGCAGCCCACATGACTCCACTCTTTCTCGGCATCGACGGCGGCGGCACGAAAACCGCGTTCATGGTGATCGACCAGCAAGGCCGCGTGCGTGCGCGCCATGAAACGACCACCAGCTACTACCTCGAGATCGGCATGGACGCGCTGCGCACGCTGCTCGCCGACGGCGTGCACGCGGTGCTGGCCGCGGCGAACGTCGCGCGCGACGAGATCGCGTATGCGTTCGCCGGCTTGCCCGCGTATGGCGAAGACAGCCGCCTGCTGCCCGAGCTCGACGGCCTGCTCGCCCCGCTGTTGGCGCGCGAGCGCTACCGGATCGGCAACGACATGGTGTGCAGCTGGGCCGGCACGCTGGCCGGCGCCGACGGCATCAGCATCGTCGCCGGCACCGGGTCGATCGCGTACGGGCAGCGCGACGGCCGCGCCGCGCGCTGCGGCGGCTGGGGCGAAATCTTCGGCGACGAGGGCTCGGCCTACTGGCTCGCGCGCGAAGGGCTCGCCGCGTTCTCGCGGATGGCCGACGGCCGCACCGCGCGCGGGCCGCTGTTCGACATCGTGCGCGCGCACTTTTCGCTCGACCATGATCTCGACCTGTGTGCGGCCGTGAATGCGGGCGCCGTGCGCAGCCGCTTCGCCCAGCTGTCGCGGCTCGTGATCGACGCGGCGCACGCGGGCGACACCGAAGCGCATACGCTGATCCTGCGCGCGGCAGACGAACTCACGCGGCTCGCGGCCGGCGTCGCGCGCGCGCTCGGCTGGCCGCCCGGCCAGCTGCTGCCCGTGTCGTATTCGGGCGGCGTGTTCAATGCGGGCGCGCTCGTAGATCGGAAGAGCACAC